>CAIUZK010000027.1 GCA_903903635.1 uncultured Bacteroidota bacterium | reverse complement strand
CTGAATGAATATCAAACCGGAATCAAAGTAGACAAAAACCAATTGGACAAAAAACGAATTCGCTACCATCCCAACATCCCAGAACTCAACTACAGAATTTATCCTTAATTTGTAGGAATTATTTTGAAAGTCTTACTAAGCGGCGCCTGTTTTTATTTTGTACGTTATAAACGCATTGCCGGAGCATTCGCGTTACAAACGCTAACGATGGTTAATTTTTTTAAACCTGAAAATAGGATAGCCCCGATTGGGCACAGCATGATTTTTGTTTTTTTTGCTACAAACTGATAGCCCCGATGGGGCACTTAGCGTTTTGTGAAGGAAAATAATCGGAGAGGCTTTGAAATACCCCCTTAAAAAACGAACAGGTTCATAATGAATTATAGAGTATTAACTTTATGGCCAAATGGTGCAACAAATAGCTTTCCCATCGGGTAATGTGGATTTTATGTTCGGGAGTTCATTTGATGAACTTTGGCAGACCTATGATAAGCAGCAGGTGGTTATTATTACCAACGAGCATATAGCCAAGTTGTATGCCCGGCTTTTTAAGGGGCTTAAAATACTGGTTATTCCTCCGGGTGAAAGCAGTAAGGATTTGCATACCATTGGTTCGCTGGCACGGCAATTGCTGGAGATGCAGGCCACACGTAAAACCATGCTTATAGGAGTGGGTGGGGGTGTGATCACTGATATTGTAGGTTTTCTGGCTACTGTTTATCTGCGGGGTGTCGCTTTCGGGTTTGTGCCTACTACCTTGCTGGGCATGGTGGATGCTGCCATAGGGGGCAAGAATGGTGTTAACTCGGGTATGCATAAAAACATACTGGGCACTATTACACAACCCAAATTCATACTCTACGATGTGCGTTTCCTGGATACGCTACCAGATGATGAATGGAGTAATGGTTTTGCGGAGATCATAAAATATGCCTGCATTTTTGATGCGGATATGTTTGCCGATCTGGCTGGCCATAATATCTCCTGTTACCAGGATCATGATGATGCAGCGCTGATTGAACTGATAAACAAATGCGCAGGCTGGAAGATACGCACCGTGCAGGAAGATGAAAAAGAAACCGGCATCAGAAAGCTGCTCAACTTCGGGCATACTGCTGCCCATGCTATTGAAAACCTGTATGAACTGCCCCATGGCAAGGCGGTGGGCATAGGCATGGTGATAGCGGCCATGATCAGTGAAGATGTTTCTGGTCTGGATAGGAGGGCAACCGATAAATTAAAGACTTTACTGAGCCAGTACCACCTGCCTGTGCAACTGAAGTTTAATGCGAAAAAAGCTATGGATATACTGAAAATGGACAAGAAGCGGGTGGATGATAAGATTGATTACATAGTACTGGAGCAGCCAGGCAAGGGCGCAGTTCATGCATTGCCATTTGATAAGATTGAAAAAGCCCTTGCAGCATATGAAAGTAACCATTGATCCGGGAAGTATATCGGGCTGCATACAGGCGGCACCCTCAAAGAGCATGACCCAGCGGGTATATGCCGCAGCCTTGCTGCATAAGGGTATAACAACCATCCATGGTGCAGGCTTTTCGGACGACGAACAGGCCGCACTTTCGGTGGTGCAGCAGTTGGGTGCAAAAATAGTGAGTCAGGAGGCCGGTACTACAGTGATTGAGTCGGCAGGATTAGTACCTGTTTCGACAGAAATAAATTGTGGCGAAAGTGGTTTGTCGGCCAGGTTGTTTATACCGATAGCCGCGCTAAGCGATAAGGAAATAACGATAACCGGACAGGGCAGCCTTATGCAAAGGCCAATGAAACAATTTACGCATCTGCTTCCTTTACTGGATGTACAGGTGTATGGTACTACTAACCAATTGCCACTGAAACTGAGGGGGCCGCTGGTGGCGAAGAATATAACAATTGATGGGTCGGATAGTTCGCAGTTTCTCAGTGGATTATTGTTTGCCTATTGTTATGCCGCAAGTGATTCGGAAAAGGTAATTGAAGTGGAAAATCTGAGCAGCAGGCCCTATGTGGATATGACCATTGATGTATTGAGAAAATTCGGCAATGGCGTTTCGCATGAAAATTATCACACATTCCGTATTGATCCTTCCGGAACCATAAAGCCGGACGATTTGGAAATTACCATAGATGGAGACTGGAGCAGCGCGGCATTCTGGCTGGTGGCCGGAGCAATAGCGGGTGATGTTGAAATTGCAGGTCTGGTCAATAATTCGTTGCAGGCAGACCAGGCTATATATGGTTTGCTGCATAGTATAGGCGCACGGATAGAGTGGCTGGATGGTAAATTGAAGGTGAGCAAATCGAGGATGAAGGCATTTGAATTTGATGCAACCGATTGTCCGGATCTTTTTCCGGTGCTGGCAATATTGGCGGCATTGTGTACAGGCGAGAGTTATATAAAGGGAGTGCATCGGTTGTTTCATAAAGAGAGCAACCGGGCAGAGAGTATAAGCGAAATGCTGGAGAATTTTAATGTGCCTTACTCTATAGAGGATGATTCATTTTGCATTAGTGGCGTTAATACATTGCAGGGTACTATCATAGATTCGCATAAAGATCACAGGATAGTAATGGCGGCGGCAATAGGCGCACTCAGAGCCAATGGCCCGGTAGATATAGAAGGGGTTGAGGCTGTGAATAAATCGTATCCGGGGTTCTTTAAGGATTTGGAAAATGTGCGTTCGGCAAGGTGGTGAGAAAGATGGTGAGTAAGTTGGGATATTTCTTAGGTGGTAAATAATTTTTACAGAAATTTGCTGTTGGCTTTTATTGGTGTATCAGGTATCATAATTAAGCAGAAGTAATTTTATATTCATGAACACATTTGGCACTTTATTCAGGGTTAGCATTTTTGGGGAGTCGCATGGCAAATGGGTGGGTGTTACCATTGACGGCTGTCCGGCGGGAATAGAATTGAGTGAGCAGGACCTGCAGCCCGATCTGGAGCGCCGCAAGGCAGGGGCGGCAGGTACCACACCACGTAAGGAAGCAGATTTGCCTGTGTTTGTAAGCGGGGTTTTTAATGGTAAAACAACAGGGGCGCCACTTACCATTGTCTTTGAAAACAATAATATCCGTTCGGCTGATTATGAAGCTTTAAAAGAGACTCACCGGCCAGGTCATGCCGATTTTGTTTTGAATAAGAAATCCGGCGGATTCAATGACCCAAGGGGCGGCGGACATAGCTCGGGCAGGCTAACGGTGGCGCTAGTAGCTGCCGGGGTTGTAGCTAAAAAAATACTGGAGGGAATCAAAATACATGCTCATCTGGCTGAGGCCGGAGGAACTGCCGATATAGAAGCAGCAGTAGCTAAAGCCATTGAAATGCAGGATAGCATTGGCGGGATAGTGCAGTGCAGCATTACCGGATTGCCGGTAGGTATAGGCGAACCATTCTTTAATTCTGTGGAATCAGTTATCAGTCATGCGGTTTTTTCTATACCGGCTATAAAGGGTATTGAATTTGGCAGCGGGTTTGAAGCGGCAGCCATGCGGGGCAGCGCACATAATGATGCTTTTATGGATAGCGAGGGTACTACCAAAACCAATCATGCAGGGGGCATAAACGGTGGTATCAGCAATGGCAATGAGGTTTTCTTCAGGGTGGCGGTGAAGCCAACAAGCAGCACACCACAGGAGCAGCACACCTGGAATCATGCCACCCAAGCCGTGGAGGCATTTACGGTAAAAGGCAGGCACGACCTGTGTATCGCATTGCGTGTGCCGGTGGTGGTGGAAGCGGTTACGTCCATTGCATTGGCAGATCTTTTCCTGGTTTCAAAAGCAGGCAGGTAGGTTCATTTAACCCTGATTGATAAAGGTATACCTCCTTGATTTTGATGGTTTTGAGCACAATTAACGCAGTTTTATAAATATTACATCGTCAAACCACGGTAGTAATCGTACTTTTAAGCCTAATTTCAATTCAAAGAATGAAAAAATTAATACTTCTATCTCTTACTATACTTTTCAATTTTGCAGGTTTTGCGCAGCGCATAAGTCATGTACAGGAGCAATCGGTTGCGGTTTTCTACCCTGAAAATACGGGTAATTACCCATTGGCAAGAACTACAGCCACAGGCGATACCCTGAAATTATCGAACATGCCTGCAACAGATACAATCGTGCTGTATAAGGTGGGTTCAAAGGATAGCGGATATGTTACCGGGCCTAACTATTGGGGCGACAAGGCCTTTGCGGAGCGTTATGATATCAACGGACTGGATAGTTCGGTGTCGGTATTGGGCGTATTTACGCTGTTTGGCGGAAAGGTTAACCTGGCTTCTTCCAATACGGTTTACCTGAACGTATGGAACACTACCCCAGTGCAGCCAATTACCGGATCAATACTCTATAACGGGTTTCCGCAAGACCTGCTGAACACAGTGAATGTGCCGGTTACCAACCTGGGTATCGGCACAACGGTGGATACTTTGAAAAAGTTCCTGTTCGCCAGTCCAACCATGCCTATCGGGTCATCTTTTTTTGTAGGATATAGTATGGGTTACAGTTTCGCAACCCTGAACGGCGATACTATTTGCCTGGCCAGTTCGAAAAACGGTGAACGTAAGCCTACTGCTGTTTCCACACTGGTATTCAATACATCAGCAGGAGATACTACACTTGATACCATCATCAATGTGCAGAATGCAACACAGGGCGCTGATAACTACTGGTATGATAATTATACCCAAAACGATTCTATAAAAAACAATCTGGCAGTTTACCCGATAGTGGTGATTGGCACGCCCAATGCAGTAAAAGGTGTTACCCGCAATGGCTTTACATTTTACGGCAACTTTCCTAATCCGGCAGATCATGTTACCAATATCCGTTTTGCACTGAACAGGCAGGCAGATATAACTGTGCAGGTAATGGATATGACAGGACGTGTTGTAAATACCATCAGTCAGCATGAAGCAGGTAGCGGAGAGCAGACTATTGCTGTCTCAACTGCTGACCTGGCTACCGGAGATTACCTTTACCTGGTGCGCACTTCATCGGGTGATGGTATAGCAGGAAAAATAACTGTTAAGCACTAGGTTCCTATCTTTCTCAGAAGAATCTAAGATCTTTTCATTGTGGCAATAGCTTTAATTAAATTTACATAGTAAGTGCAATGTCATTAACTTAAGCCCGAAACGTAATGCGGTCAGCGCTGAAGAAGCGGTGCAGGGCATTTCTGCCGTTAAGTTAATGACATTGAATAAAAAACCAAAACCTGATTTTTCTTCCCCGGAAATGAAATTCTGGCTTAAAAATGCCTTTTGGGGTCAGGGCAGCAATATGTGTGCCAAACTGTGGGAAAAACGCAGAAATTCTGAAAAAAAATATTTTTTTGGTTTTACACAATAATAAAAATTCTACACGTTAATTTTAACGTACATCTTCACATATATGACATCCAACCTCCGGCTTACCTTCATTTTGATAGGGAGCCTTTTTTTGTGCCTGGGCACTACTATTTCCTGCAGTAACAAAGGTGAATTGCAGGTGATTTCCAAAAACTTTGAAAGTGAAATTGAGCAGCAGCAAAATCTGACTTTCTCTTTCAACAAAGATCTCTACCCTGATTCCCTGCTCGGAACCTGGGACAGCGCAGCGTACCTTGATTTTAGTCCGGCGGTAAAAGGTTTATTTAAGTGGAACAGTCCGAATGAGCTTGTTTTTTCACCTGCTCATGGATTTGCTCCAGGCACTGAATACACAGCCCGGCTGTCGAAAACACTTTTGAATCATTCAAAGAGAAAGTACAGTATCAGCAGTGAGCCGATCGTGTTTCATACAGCGCCGTTAAGGGTGGAGTCGACTCATCTTTCCTGGACCAGGGGTAAGACAGCCTCCAATATTATGGTTCAGATGGACATGAGCTTTAATTATGAAATCAACCTGGATGAAGCCGCCAACCGGCTGAAGCTAAGCAGTAACGGCAACAACATAAATATTACCAACAAGAATACGGGAAAGGGCAAGGTGTTGTCGCTGCAGTTTATGCCCATAAACGACAAAGATGAAGAAACACCCTTGAATATATTGCTGGCCAGGGGAATTCCGATACCGGGATCGCAGTATGTTTCGGCGAGTGATACATCTTATACCATGGGTATACCTTCACGCTATAATCTTACAGTAACAGGGGTGTTTGCACAGCATACCGGCAACGATGGTGTTATAACAGTAAGCACATCGCAACCTGTGGACGAAAAAAATCTTAAGAGTTATATTAGTTTGACACCCTCAGTTCCATTTGAAGTGATACTGAATGATGGAGGTTTTACTATAACCAGTCCTCAGTTTTCGGCTACACAAATGTATATGCTGGTGATATCCTCCAGGATGGAGGGTATTTTCGGAGGCCGGATGAAGCAGGATTACTCTGAAGAGCTGACGTTTGGCAAACTAAAGCCTGCTATAACATTCATTAACAGCAAGGGAACTTATATCTCAAGTGCGGGATTCAGGAACCTGGCATTGAATATAGTAAATGTGCCCGCGGTGGAAGTAACTGTAGTTAAGGTATACGAAAACAACATTGAGCAGTTTATGCACCATGGTCAGAGTTATAATTATCATTACGATGAGGAAGACCATGACGGAGAGGACATACAGTACTATGATACCGAATACCTGGGAGATACTATTTACCATAAAACCTATGAAACCAGTAAACTGCCCCGCCAGAACTCGGCGCACCTGCTGCATCTTGATTTTGAAGACAGGATCAAAAATTACAATGGCGTTTATGTGATCCGTGTGCAATCGAAGGAACAGAACTGGGTGCAACAATCAAAAGTATTGTCGGTGTCGGATATAGGGCTTATTGCCAAGGAAGAAAAGGACAATGTTTATGTATTTGCCAATTCCATTAAAAATGCGACCCCACTGGCTGGTGTAACTGTAACCTTTACCAGTACCAATAATCAGAAATTATTTACAGCTACTACCGATGGTGAAGGTGTGGCAGTATTTAAGAATATCAGCGCAGCTTCACCCGGCTTCAGGGTAGGAATGGTATCGGCAAAACTAAATGATGAATTCAGCTTTGTGCTGTTTGAGAAATCGCTTATCGGTACTTCCCGGTTTGATGTAGGCGGTCGCAGGCCCAACCAGGCATCGCTCAATGCCATGATCTACCCTGAAAGGAATCTGTACCGGCCAGGAGAGACAATACATGTGAGCACTATTGTCCGCGATGAGCACTGGCAGATACAGAGCGAAGTGCCGGTGAAAATAAAGCTGACCATGCCTAATGGCAAGGAGTTTGCCACCATGCGCAAAATACTGAATGAGCAAGGATCGGCCGAAGCGGCTTTCAACCCGCCGCCCACGGCTATGACCGGTACCTATACCGTACAGGTGTTTACCGGTAATGATGTATTACTCAATTCGTATGAAATAAGTGTGGAAGAGTTTATGCCCGACCGCATGAAGGTGACTATGAAAGTAAGTAAAGATGAGTATAAAGGAGGTGAGGATGTAGTGGCTACCATACAGGCAGATAATCTTTTCGGAACGCCTGCGGCAGGAAGAAATCTGCAGTGTGAATTGAATCTGACAAAGGGCACATTTTCAACCGATAAGTTTCCGGATTATAATTTTTTCCTGAAAAATGAATTCCATTTCAATACCGATATGCATGAGGGTAAGACTGATGATCATGGTGGTGCAACATCAACCTGGCATCTGGACAAAGACCTGGCAGAGGCGGGGATTATTAATGGTAATGTAATGACGAGTGTGTTTGACGAGACAGGAAGGCCGGTGCACCGATATGCATCATTTAAAGTGTACACCCAGCAGGTTTTTGCCGGAATTAAATGTATGGAAGATTATGTGTCCAGCAGGCAGCCGGTAACGCTAGGCCTGGTTAGTGTGAGCAAGGCCGGGCTTGCAGTGGATGCGGATGCGAGGATTGTGCTGGTTAAAAAAGAATGGCATACGGTTATTCAGCAAAATGGCAACAGCTACAGATATGTGAGCAGAAGTGAAGATCGTATCATGTCTGAAAGCAGAATTCATATTACAGGTACAAGCACGAAGTTCATTGTAACACCACAGGAAAGCGGGGAGTATGAGGTACGGCTGTTCATAAATGGCTCCAACAACTATGTTTCCAAAACCCTGTATGCTTATGGCTGGGGAGATACACAATACACTTCTTTCGAAGTAAACAATGAAGGGAATGTGGAGATAAAGGCTGATAAGAAAACATACAATGTAGGCGAGAATGTAAATGTGTTGTTTACTACGCCATTTGAGGGTAGAATGCTGGTGACACTGGAGCGGGATAATGTCATTAAGTATTACTACATGAATACAAAGAATAAGTCGGCTTCCATATCGTTTAATGCGGGAGAAGAGCACTTGCCCAATGTCTATGTCACAGCTACGTTGTTCAGGCCAATGAGCGGCGATGATATGCCGCTTACTGTGGCTCATGGTTTTAAATCGATAACAGTAGAGAGTAAGAGCACGCAGATGCCGGTAACCCTCACTGTGGCAGAAAGATCGCGTTCGAAAATGAAGCAGTCGATAAATGTGAAAACAACGCCGGGGGCCTTTGTTACTATTGCCGCTGTTGATGAAGGGATATTGCAGGTGAAGAATTTTGAAACACCCGATCCGTACCAGTATTTCTATCAGAAGGTTGCGCTGTCTGTAAACAGTTATGATATCTATCCATGGTTATTGCCCGAGATAAAGTCCACGCTTTCCAGCACAGGGGGAGATGGCGCCGATAATTCAAAGTTGCGGCTTAACCCAATGTTTGTGAACCGTGTAAAGAATGTGTCGTTCTGGAGTGGCATTTTGCAGGCAGATGGAAACGGCAATGTAAATTATGAGATCGATATTCCGCAGTTCTCGGGAGACATAAGGGTGATGGCGCTGGCGTACAAGGGTAAGGCATTCGGAAGCGCCGATAAGCATATGAAAGTAGCTGACCCAATAATTATCAGCAGCACATTGCCCCGCTTCCTTAGTCCGAAGGATGAGGTGATCATGCCGGTATCATTAAGCAATACCACCAACAAAAGCGCGAGTGCGACGGTTACCGTAACCGTTACAGGTCCGCTGGGTATAAAAGGTTCACAGACCCAGACAATAGAAATTCCTGCCAACAGGGAACAAAGGGTGGTGTACAACATCTTTGCCAATCCAGCAATAGGCGCCGGTAAGGTTACTGTTTCGGTGAGGGCAATGGGTGAGACATTTATTAATGAAACCGATTTGTCTATAAGGCCCCCGGCTTCGTTGCAGAAATTAACAGGCAATGGATTTGCGGCCGAGAATGCCAATACACCATTATCATTTGCCAATACATTTGTGCCGTCTTCCGTTTCAGGTAAGCTGATCATTGGCAAATCGCCACTTACACAATTCAGCAAGCACCTGGATGAACTGGTAAGATATCCGTACGGATGTGTGGAGCAAACAACTTCAGCAGCTTTCCCTCAATTGTATTATGCCGACCTGGTGAAGAGCCTGAACAATGTCTCCGGTACAAGCGTCAATCCCGCTTATAATGTACAGCAGGCTATCAATAAACTACAGTCCATGCAGCAAAGCGACGGTGGTCTGTCTTACTGGCCGGGAGGAAATGAAGAGAGCTGGTGGGGTAGTGTATATGCGGCTCACTTCCTGTTTGAAGCTCATAAAGCGGGTTATGAAGTCAATCAAAAAACGCTGGACAGGTTGCAGGAATACATGAAGTTCAGATTGTACAAAAAGGAAACGGTTACCTTCTATTACAATATGAATGCGGAGAAAGAAGTTGCGCCGGAAGAAATACCCTACTCATTGTATGTGCTTGCCATGGCAGGGCAGTCGCAACCTGCAACCATGAACTATTACAAGGCGCACAGGGAGTTGCTTACCCTTGATGGTAAGTATATGCTGGCTGCC
Organism: uncultured Bacteroidota bacterium; assembly: GCA_903903635.1. Classification (GTDB taxonomy): domain Bacteria; phylum Bacteroidota; class Bacteroidia; order Chitinophagales; family Chitinophagaceae; genus Nemorincola. The sequence goes on along the minus strand of CAIUZK010000027.1, from coordinate 12,794 downwards.
GCCTATGCATTATCAGGTCAGCCATCGCAGGCCAGGGAGGTGTTGCCTCCGGCATTCTCTGGCGAGGTGCCCACCAAGAGTTTTAGCGGTAGTTTTTACTCCTACATACGCGATGAGGCTTTATCGCTCAGTGTACTGATGGATATGGACCCCAACAATGCCCAGATAGGCATTATGGCCCGCCACCTGTCTGATGATCTGGCAAAAGAAAGATATCTGAGTACACAGGAAGAAGTATTCAGTATGCTTGCATTGGGAAAGGTGGCAAAACAAGCCAATAAAACAACCTCAACAGCCAATGTGCTGTCCAAAGGCCGGATGATGGGTACTTCTACCGGGCAGCCTGTAACGGTTGATCTTAAGTCTTTTTCAAATGACGCACTATCTGTTCAGGTAAAAGGAAAGGGTGGCTATTATTATTTCTGGGAGATAGCAGGTATAACCGCTGATGGCAGTTACAAAGAGGAAGATAAAAACATGCGGGTGCGCCGCACGTTTTATAACCGGGAAGGGAATGTTATCAGTAATAATACCTTCCGCCAGAACGACCTGGTTGTGGTGTGTATAACAATTGATGCCCAGTATAACAGGGATATAGAAAATGTTGCGATTACAGATATGCTGCCAGCGGGTTTTGAAGTGGAGAATACAAGGCTTAATGAAATGCCTGCGATGAAATGGATAAAAGAAGAAAAGAAGCCCGACTATATGGATATACGCGATGACAGGGTCAATTTCTTTACAACAGTAAATGAAAACCGCAGGCAGTTTTATTACATGGTGAGGGCTGTATCTCCGGGTGTTTACCAAATGGGTCCTGTTCAGGCCGATGCTATGTATGACGGTAGTTTTCATTCTTATAATGGTGGTGGGGTAGTACATATCCTTGACAGATAATATGGCGATGAAAGTAAGAATGAAAAGGTGGTTAAAGCTGGTGTTGTATAATCTGGGCGGCCTTCTGTTGCTGTTCCTGGCAATAGATTATGTGGCCCCTGTGCAAACCAATGTGGCATTTGCTCCGATAGTTGAAGCAAGGGATGGCACTGTGTTGCATGCCTATATGGCGCGCGATCAGCAATGGCGGATTAAGGCACGGCTCGATGAGATTACCCCGGAACTTAAAAAGGCAATCGTCTTTAAGGAAGACAAGCATTTTTATCATCATCCCGGTATCAATCTTCTGGCAATAGGCAGGGCATTGATCAATAATCTGTTTCATCTTAAGCGTACCTCGGGAGCTTCTACCATTACCATGCAGGTGGCCAGGTTGCTCGATCCGGAGCCAAGGACTTATTTCAATAAGTGCATTGAAATGTTCAGGTCGCTGCAACTGGAGCTGCATTACAGCAAGGATGAATTGCTGCAGTTATACCTTAACCTTGTTCCATATGGTTCCAACATACAGGGTGTAAAAGCCGCATCCCTGCTGTATTTCAACAAGACGCCCGACCAGTTGTCGCTTGCCGAAATAACAGCGCTGAGTATTATTCCCAATCGTCCTAATTCACTGGTTATGGGAAAGGACAATAGCAGGATTATAAAGGAACGCAATAAGTGGTTGCTGCGGTTTCAGAACGAAAAGCTGTTTCCTCAGAGTGTGATCAACGACGCACTGCAGGAGCCGCTTACTGCATACCGGCATAATGCGCCCAACAGTGTGCCGCAGTTTGCCTACCGCATGCGCAGAACGCACCAGGGCGATATGGAGATACACTCCACACTCGACCAGAAGATGCAGCGCAATGCCGAAAACATAGTAAGCGATTATGTGAACCAGCTAAAGCTGCATAATATCAACAACGCTTCGGTAATTGTGGTTGATAACAAAACGCATGAAGTGCTTACCTATATAGGTTCTTCCGACTTTGCCGACCGTTATCATTTCGGGCAGGTAGATGGCGTGAATGCCCTTCGCTCTCCGGGTAGCACCTTAAAGCCTTTGCTTTATGGCCTTTCTTTCGATAAAGGGTTCATTACCCCCAAGAGCATTATTGCCGATGTGCCTATAAGCATCAAAGGATATTCACCGGAGAATTATGATAAACTATTCAGGGGCAATGTAAGTGTGGAATATGCATTGAGTAATTCTCTGAACATTCCGGCAGTAAAATTGCTGGACAAGGAAGGGGTAGGCGACTTTATCAATGTGTTGAACCGGGTGGGTTTTTCATCTGTATTCCAGAGCCGGAAGAAGATGGGGCTGTCGATGATATTGGGTGGTTGCGGCGTGCGGCTTGATGAACTGACTGCCCTCTATGCATCTTTTGCCAATGATGGAAAATACTATCCTTTGCAGTTTACTGTACCGCTAAATGGGAAGAAAGCAAATAAGGATCAGGATAAACCAGCCGCAGGTATTGCTATCATGTCGCCATCAGCCAATTTTATGCTTACCCGTATCCTATCCGAACTGCACAGGCCCGATTTGCCTAATGCATTCGATGAGGCACATGGTATACCCCGTATAGCCTGGAAAACAGGTACATCTTATGGCCGTAAGGATGCCTGGAGCATTGGTTATAATAAGCGGTATACCATTGGGGTTTGGCTGGGTAATTTTTCTGGTGCAGGCGTGCAGGAACTAAGCGGTGCCAATACTGCTACGCCCTTACTCTTCAAATTATTCAACACCATAGATCACAATGCGGCCAACGAATGGGTAGAGCCGCCTAAGGAGATATCCTTTCGTTTGGTATGCTCAGAAACAGGTAAGGTGCCCGACGATTTTTGCCACAACCAGGTTATGGATTATTATATTCCCGGTGTGTCCAGTACTGAAAAATGCGATCATTATAAAGAAGTCTGGTTATCTGCGGATGAGAAATATTGCTATTGCACTTCCTGTCTGCCACCCAATGGTTATGTGAGCAAATTATTGCCCAATGTAACTCCGGAACTGGCCTCTTTCTACGATGCCGGAAATGTGCCCTATACCAAACTGCCGCCACATAACCCCGCCTGCACAAGGGTTTTCAAAGGGCAGGCGCCTGTAATTACTTCTCTTACCAATGGTATGACCTACCTTATTGAAAACAAGGAACAGCAGAAACTCCAGTTGTCGTGTACTGCAGCCAACGATGTGCATAAGGTATACTGGTACATCAACGACGTATACTTTGCCACGTCCAAAGCCAATGAAAAGATGTTTTTCAGTGCAACGGCCCAACTCATGAAAATATCATGCACAGATGATAAAGGCCGCAATACCAATATCTCTATTAAGGTCCGGTTTATCTGACGGTTTATGGCTGTTTTTTGAGTCTTAGAAAATGAAAAGGCCCCGTAGATACAGGGCCAATTATCAAGAAATCTGCTTTTTGGAACGATAACAAAATAACTCCCCCCATCTTACTCGTTCTATTCCATTTTTATTTCGTTGCAAAAGTCTTTAAATAATTCATTATTCTCAGATAGAGCTTCGCTCGTGCCCTTGCGGGCATGCCTCATAAAAAAGAAATATAACTTCGCAATATGGTGGAATTTATTTTGTCAACGTTCCTTAACAATTTATGGATAGGGCTAATTTCAGAGTGAAAGAGGGATTAGTTGGTCAGATTATTAAGCTGACCTTTAAAAGCAACAGGGTCTACTTCGCTCATAGTAATAGTATAGTTTCCGTTTGTTACCGGAGTTACTGCTGAAACTCCGCCGTAGAATTTTTTATTAAGGATGCCGAATGAAACAAGATGCACGGGTATATTGGGTACATGACCTTCGGATATTACATTATTGGACGGGCTGCCCATTGGCCATACTCCCTTGTACTGATCGTAGAAAGTGTATGTTAAAAAAGATGCGGGTACAACAGTTGGGCTTCCGGTAATGGAGAGGGTAACTTTGAAATTCTGGTAATTAGGATTGGACAGGAAACGATCAGCATTGCACCAATGCAGACTGTCGGAGATAATATTTACAGAATCACCGTTATAAAGTATAGTTCCGCCTGATATTGAATCTGATGGTTTCCAGACTACTGCATTTTGTCGTTCAGGTATCGTTGTTCCCAAAAAAAGCGACAGGCCTGTTGTAGGGGTAGTACCCTGTGGTATATTGGCCTGGAATGTATATCCGGGTCTCAGGTATAATTGTTGTCCTGACTGAGTGGCATTGGTATAAATTTCACCGCCCGAAACCAGTGGGTCACCATTGCATACAGGCAGCGCACTGGAAAAAACCATATCCCCTTTCTTAACCAATTCTTTTACTTCCATCTGTATCAGACCGGTAACAACTGTACCACTTGCATCCTGGAAGCTACCTCCCGGAATGATATACCTTGTGCCGGAAGCGCCATAAAAAGAAGCGCCTGTTGTAGCATCAAATGTTACAAACTTAGAGGGTGTGCCCAGTATGGTGAAAATGGTGTCAATGCTGCTATAAGTACCATACACAAGCACCGGAGTATTGTTATCCTCTTTTTTCTTGCACGAATTGCTAACTAATACACCCAGAATAACTGAAGCCAGAAGTAATCTTTTCATATTCATTATTAATTATGCTTAAATGTAATCAAAACTGGTTGTTGATATAATAGACGTAAGGTTAAGTGAAAACGTTGGAACTTAGGTCCGTATATTTATTTAGCTTCTGTATCTAACGCTTTTGGATTTAAAATATTGCCCATTCTTACCAGATAACCATTAAGGAGGTGAGCCAAGGCCTTCAACTCATGTTTTGAAATTTGTCCACGAATTACCTTCAATCAGACCTGTGAAAGCTTCAATTTCTTTATAGAATTGTATAATGTCTATGATGCCTAATGAAACCACCTTTGTGTTCTGGCCAAATTAATTCAAATTAATCAAAATCAATTTTTATGAAAAAGTACACGATCGCAATATTGATGGCAGTTTCAATATTCAGCGGCATTGAAGGAATTGCCCAAACCAAACATATTGACGGTTGCCCGGACGTAACTGTAAAGCATCACAAACCTGTAGTTCCGCATAAAGCGACTATTGAGGTTAACAGCGCTGTATCTCCTGCTGTTGTAACGTTTAATAAGGGCAAAATCTACGTAAACGACAATGTTGTGGCAACCGAAAAGCACCCGTATGCCGACGATTATACAGTAAAGATCACCTACACTGCTCCCTCACCTGTTGCTTTAAATGCGATGCCCTCCAGGACCAATGGAAATATGGGAAGCGCCCTGCTTGGTGTTTATACCACATACTGCAATGGCGGCGCAAAAATTGATGAAATAATTCCCTGCAGCCCTGCCGAAAAAGCCGGACTTGGTGAAGGAGATGTGATCACCAAAGTAAATAATAAAGAAATAAGCAGCACACAGGACCTGAAGGATGCCATAACAAGTTACAGCGTAGGCGAAAATGTTACCATCACATACATACATGGCGGCGACACAGAAACAACCGAAGCCAGGCTGGGAGATAAGGAAAAAGTGGAAAACAACACTGCATGTATCAAGGCCAGGGCATCGGACGGATGTCATAGTTGGTATACCGCTTACCATCCCTGCAACAGTTGCTACTCCTATAACAGGTAGTATAAAATGCTTGTCGCGCAACCTCGCAGGATAAATACCATGTGAGCATTAAAAATAAAATCCCCTGATACAATGATGTATCAGGGGATTTTATTTTTAAGGTTGTTTAAATTAATTGTATCGAACGGTTCACAAACTCTGTCAGCTCAGCGCCGGTAAGCATTCCCTGCGAAAGCAAAGCCAGGTCAAATGCCTGCTTGGCCAGTTTCATTTGTGCATCTTCTCCTTCAGTTGCCAGGATGCGGCTCACCAGTTTATGGTTACCATTAATGGCTACATTGTAGCTATCCGGAATTGAGCCATAGAAACTCATGCCACCGCCCAGTTGCGCCATATCCTTCATTCTACGCATGAACTCATCCATGGTAACAGTAACAGGTGATTCGTCAAGGCTTAATCCCTCAACTTTCACCTTCATATCAGGCCGGTTAATGGCTTTTTCAAAGATGGCTTTTACCTTGGTTGTTTCGTCTGTGGTCAGTACCGATTCTATCTTCTCATCCTTGTCTATCAGTTTATCTACAACATCAGCATCCACCCTTTTAAGCTGGGTCTTATCCAGCTTCATTTCCAGCTTCTGAATAAAATGGCTATCCAGCGGCGAGTTCATCAGCAACACATCATAGCCTTTTTTATTAGCCGACTGCACAAACGAATCATGTTTGGCCGGGTCGGTAGTATAGATATACACTAGCTTGCCGTCTTTGTCTGTCTGCAATGGCGCTACCTTATCCTTATACTCAGCAAGTGTGTAAAACTCTTTCTTTGTGTTGGTAAGCAGAGCAAATTCAAGGGCCTTGTCATAGAATTTATCTTCACTGATCATGCCATATTTCACAAACAGCCCGATGTCACTCCATTTTTCCTCATATCCTTTGCGGTCGTTTTTATACAATTCAGAAAGCTTGTCTGCCACCTTCCGGGTAATATAGCTGTTGATCTTTTTTACATTGCTGTCGGCCTGAAGGAAACTGCGCGATACATTCAGCGGTATATCCGGAGAGTCAATAACACCATGCAGCAGCATCAGGAATTCAGGAACGATATCTTTAACCTCGTCGGTGATGAATACCTGCCTGGAAAACAGTTTTATTTTGTTGCGTTGCAGTTCCAGCTCATTCTTTACTTTAGGGAAGTACAGCACTCCGGTAAGATTGAACGGGAAGTCTACATTCAAATGAATCCAGAACAGAGGATCTTCACTCATCGGGTACAGTTCCTTATAAAAGCTGAGGTAGTCTTCATCTTTCAGTTCGGCAGGAGCCTTGGTCCAGATAGGTGTTGTGTTGTTGATGATGTTCTCAACTTCTATTTCCTTAGGCTGCTTAGGTTCCTTTTTGTCTTCTTCTGTTTTTTCGGCAGCATCATCCTTAATTTCTTCAGCCTCTTCAAATGCCTCATCTTCCTTATCGTCCTGGTATTCAGTCTTTGTGCCGAAAGCGATGGGTACAGGCAGGAATTTGCAGTACTTATCAAGAATGCCATCCAGCTTATACTTGTCCAGAAATTCTTCAGAATCGGGATTTATATGCAGAATAATATCAGTACCCCTCTCTGTACGGCTTCCCTCAGTAATTTCAAATTCAGTGCTGCCATCGCAAACCCAATGAGCCGCAACTGAGCCTTCCTGATAACTCAATGATTGTATCTCAACCTGGTCGGCCACCATGAAAGCCGAATAAAATCCTAAGCCGAATTTACCAATCAGTTCATTGGCTTCTTTCGAATCTTTGAATTTTTCAACGAATTCTTCCGCGCCGGAAAAAGCTATCTGGTTAATGTACTTTTTAATTTCCTCCGCGGTCATACCAAGTCCATTATCGGATACTGTAATGGTCTTGTTTTCTTTGTCGAAAGCTACCGATACTTTTGGTTCGCCCAGGCTACCGTTATATTGTCCCAGCGAAGCCAGGCGTTTAATTTTCTGAACCGCGTCTACCGCATTCGATACCAGTTCCCTGAGGAAAATTTCGTTGTCAGAATAGAGGAATTTCTTAATGATCGGAAAGATATTTTCCGTGTGAATCGATATGTTGCCTTTTTCCTGCATGTTAATTATGTTTATTGTTTTAGATTTCTTTTCCTTTCCCCTGCAATCTGCATTCCAAAGTGTATTAATTGTCAAAATGACAGAAGATTAATATAAAATAATAATGAATAATATTACCTGTTAAGTTTTATTTTCTCTGATTGAATGTAGTAACCTAATCTTCATAATGCAAAAACCGCTATTGAACTGAATTTATACCGTTAATCAACGGGTCTGGGGCCGGGTTTGTGTGGGTAATATTGCTGTCTGAAATAATCTACTGCTGTATTATAATGAAAGGACTTCAAATTTGTATGCTGATGGTTGCTTTACTGGCAATTGTGCTGCTTGCCTGTCAATCAGAAAGTTTGACAAATTTAAATAAGTCATCTGTCAGAATTACTTGTAATCTTGCCGGGAAAAATGGTACTGGCAGTAACCGGTTAAACGATTGCGGATTGTCTGGCGCTAAATCAGAGCAACGCGATAGTATTGACCTTGCCAAAAATCTGGAGCTAAAAATTATAGGCAACGGCATGAACATCCGCTTTTATAGCCCCATTATGGCCAACGCAATTTTTGATTTGGATGAACCAATGCAAATGGATGATGTGGTGGCGAAAAAACTGGGCTATAACAAAATCATTATTGAACCGGGTACCTACCGGGTTCAGACTGATAATTCGGGTTCGTTTCTGAATATGGAAGTGGAGACAGAATAATCCGGTTGCTATTTCATTTAAGGAGTTATTGTTGCCGGATTTACAACAAGTTCTGCCCCTGTCTCAGCCATCGGCTCATTTTTGGAAAGACGGCTTCTGTAGCGTCTATGCCTCGCTTGTTTTCCCTGGTCATACCCATCCATTGCAATAAAGGTACACCCATAATAGTGCCAATATTTGTACTCCTGAAACTCGAAATGATACTTGCTGAGCTATTTTTGTACCCACCCGGATGGAAGACAGCCTCATCAGCAAGCCCCAGGTACTCCCTGGAAGCCCACGACCAGGCAATGGCGGCCATCTCTGCCCCGCCTTCATGAAGATAGCCCGACATATTTTCTGAGCCATTGGCTAATAATCTGTGCTCAGGTAATAACACAGCAAGGTGTCCGGCTTCGTGCAACAGGTCACCCGGATAGGTAAGTAATTCGGAATTATAGACCAATTGACCACATACTATCTCTACACCGGGCAAAAAAGTGGATTCTGGTATTGTGCCCTCATAGCATTTTATACCAATACTATTTATAAATGCGCAGATTTTATTGATTAAACCGGTATCTGGCGAAGTGGTTACTTGGTTCATGAAGTGTTGAGTTTGTATCTTTCTTTTTGTTTGAATTGTATGAATAAAAATAAATAAAATTCCGGAAACAAATCAATGCCGCAAAACATAATAAAGATGGGGTCTAACCTGATTTTCTGGCTATATTTGGGGCCACTAATCGAGTATGCTGCATAATATGAATAATCCCGGTTTTCTGAAGAATGGTTCTGTAATAGGTATTACCTGCCCATCAGGTTATGTATCAAATGAGCGGGTGGCTTATGCCATTACTGTGTTTGAAAAATGGGGATTTAAAGTAAAGCAAGGCAAGACCATTGGAACAGGCGAGTTTTATTTTTCTGGTACCGATGCCGAGCGACTTGCGGACCTGCAGGCAATGATGGATGATCCTGAGGTTGATGCCATTATCATGGGGCGAGGAGGGTATGGCATGAGCCGAATTATTGACCAGCTCGACTTTACTGCATTTCTTGCAAAGCCTAAATGGATATGCGGGTTCAGTGATATTACCGTGCTGCATAGCCACCTTGAATCCAGGTATTTTATTCCCTCATTGCACAGCCCCATGTGTGGCGCTTTCAAGCCCGAAACCGAACACGAAGGATACCTGCATACCCTATATGCCGCACTTACCGGAGAATCTATTTTGTACCATATCCCCAACTCGCATTATAACAGGCATGGCATAGCTGAAGCGCCGATCACAGGGGGCAATCTGTCTCTTATCACGCACCTCATGGGGTCGGCATCTGAGGTGAATACCGAAGAGAAAATACTGTTTATAGAAGATATAGGTGAGCATTTATACAAGATAGACCGCATGATGCTTACCCTGAAAAGGGCGGGTAAACTCGACCATCTTAAAGGACTTATCCTGGGTGGGTTCACCGAGATGGAAGATACCGAACGGCCTTTCGGGCAAACCCTGGAGGAGATAATCTGGGATAAAGTGAAAGAATACGATTATCCGGTTTGCTTCAACTTCCCTACCGGGCACCAGGAAGTGAATCACACACTTACATTGGGCGCAGTACATAAACTGGCAGTAGCTGATAACGGGGTAATACTGGAGTTGAAAAGGAAGTTATAATAGAGAATTTTTCCACGCCCTCATGCCACCAGACAAATTGATCAGGTTTTCAAATCCTGATGCTTCGAGGCGCTGTATGGCAATGGTACTTCTTATTCCTTTTTCGCAATAAAGCACCACATCCTTGTTCGCCGGTATTTCACTCGTTCTGGCAAAAAGTTCGCCAATGGGAATATGTATGCCACCTATGTTGAATTCCTGCCGCTCCCATCCTTCCCTGATATCTATCAAAAGGAAATCCCGGCCGGAGTCTATCCACTTTTTTAATTCATCAGGTGTGAGCTGTTTCATTTTCAGGAGTCTGATTATAAATTATTCCTGCATTTCCAGACCTTTATTTGTTACTCTCAATTACTTTTTCTGCCAGTTTTTCATCATCTATGCCATCTGGTATAAAAAATAATATCGGCGCAATTGTAAAGCAGGCATACGCAGCATAAATAGACAAAAAAGAAGCAGGGATGGAAAGCAGGTAAGCTCCCATGCCAATGTAATTTTTCTTTATTGCATGTTTGTTCAGTTTATTTATTGTGCTGTTCAGCGTCTTTTCATCATTTACATACATTAAATCATACTTTATGGCATATCCCCTTAATAACAAAAAGGCAAATGATGCCATGAACAGCACAATGCCATAAATAGCTGCTGAATAAACAAGTGTCGGCGCTTCGCCTAGCAGCACTGTAGGGAACGGTATCAGGGTGAGCCAGAACAATAAATGCAGATTAAGCCAAATAAATTTTTCATCAGCCCTTTGAATCATATGGAACAGGTGGTGATGATTTAACCACATTATACCCAGCACTGTAAAGCTGAAAAGATAGGCTACCAACTGGGGTACCAGTACCAATAGTTCTTTCAGTTCGCGCTTATCCGTCATGTGCTTGAGGCTCTCTGATATTTTTATATCAAACACCATTATCGTCATCACAATCGAAATAACACAATCGCTGAAAGCCTCTACCCTGTTTGTTGAAATATTCATGACACTAAACCATTAAACAGAAATAAAGTTAGGAACGATGAAGAAATAACTTGCCCGGGCCTTCTATATGGTAAAACCTTAATCAGGGGTTTGGTGCATTCAGCGCTTGCCAGAGCAGATCCTTCAATTCCACAATCCCCTGGTTAGCCATCGATGAGATGAAAATATGCGGAACACCCTCGGGCAGTGTTTCTGCTATGGCCTGCTTCAGTTCATCGTCCAGCATATCGCTTTTGCTTATGGCAAGAATGATGTTCTTATGCAGCAGTTCAGGATTATATTGTTCCAGTTCATTGAGCAGAATATCAAACTCTTTGGCATGATCATTACAATCTGCAGGTATCAGGAACAGGAGTACGGAATTTCTTTCGATGTGCCTTAAGAAACGATGCCCCAATCCTTTGCCTTCTGCTGCCCCTTCTATTATACCCGGCAGGTCGGCCATACAGAAGGATTTGTTATCCCTGTAAGACACAATACCTAATTGGGGTACCAGTGTAGTAAATGCATAATTGGCAATTTTAGGTTTGGCCGCGCTCACCACCGACAATAATGTAGATTTACCTGCATTAGGGAAGCCGACAAGACCTACATCTGCCAGTATTTTCAACTCCAGTTGTTTCCAACCTTCTGTACCCATTTCGCCGGGCTGGGCATATTCAGGAGCCTGGTTGGTAGCAGTAGCAAAATTGGCATTACCCAATCCACCTCTTCCGCCTCTCACCCAAATTTTTTGCTGGCCGTCTTCAAGTATTTCTACTTCGGTTTCCCCGGTTTCTTCATCCCTGGCTATTGTGCCCAGGGGTACTTCAAGAATGATATCGGCGCCATCATGGCCTGAAGAGTTATTCTTCATACCGTTTTCACCATCCCTGGCCAGTACATTTTTGTAATACCGCATGTGGAGCAATGTCCAGAGCTGGGCATTACCTCTCAGTATTATATGGCCGCCCCTGCCACCATTTCCTCCATCAGGGCCTGCCATCGAGTCGAATTTGTTGCGCTCAAAATGGGAACTGCCCGCTCCTCCTTTCCCGGAGCGGCAGAATATACGTATATGATCAACAAAATTGCCTCTCTCCACTATGTTACAGGTAATAAATATTTGTTTATGTGCTTGGTCAATATTTTAAACGTTTCGGGTATGCTGTTATCCCCGACTACCCGCTCCAGTTTACTATGTTCGTAATAGTAGTTGGCAACAGGTTGTGTTTTAGCATGGTATTCCTTGATGCGCCTGGTGATTACCTCTTCGGTATCATCACTTCTGCCCGAAGTTTCACCACGGCTTATTAATCTCTTGATCAGTTCAGGCTCAGGAACTTCAAGCGACAGCACAAGGTGTATGGCTGTATTCTTGAATTCAAGCAACTTATCCAGCGCCTCTGCCTGCGGGCGTGTGCGTGGAAAGCCATCGAATATAAACCCTCTTGAATTGGGGTTTTCATCTATCCGGCTGCTGATCATGCCTATTACCACCTCGTCTGGCACCAGCATTCCCTGGTCCATAAATTTTTTAGCCTCTATGCCTAGTGGCGTATGCCTGCTTACTTCGTCGCGAAGCAGATCGCCGGTAGAAATATGGTCTAATTTGTAGTTGGATACTATATTTTCCGATTGTGTGCCTTTGCCGCTTCCCGGAGGGCCGAATAACACTAGATTGAACATGAAGTAGTCTTTTTAACGATGCAAAAATAACCATACTTGCTTAATAGTAAGAAACTATTTATTTGCTTTATGATTATTAAGGAACGATGACGAAATAACTCCCACCATCTTACTCGTTCTATCCCATTTTTATTTCGTTGTAAAAGTCTTAAAATAATTCATTATTCGCAGATTTTACGCCTCATAAAAAAGAAATATAACTTCGCAATATGGTGGAACT
>CAIUZK010000026.1 GCA_903903635.1 uncultured Bacteroidota bacterium | reverse complement strand
GCTTAATGTGATGATATTCGTGCGCCAAAATTATTTTGAAGAATTGATACTGATAAAAGAACTTTCTATGATAGTACGTTTTTCGTACTGTCATAGACCGTATACGGTCTATCATAGATTTTTTTTCGGGGCTAATTGATTGGGGATTAATGTGGTATATGTTATTGGTGGCTTGTGATTTTTGGAAGTGCTAAAGTGACCTCTCCTCGGCCCTCTTTTACCCTTCCGCTACGAATGAATTCGGAGCACCTTCCCTAAATCAGGGAAGGAGTTAGGGTGAAGTAGAATGAATAATGCACGTACATCTGGAACATTATTTGCTTCGGCAGCGAGACGCTGCAACATAAAAGGACGCAGCGAGACGCTGCGACCAGTATCTATTTTTTGTTATATTTATAATTTTAGACAATTGGGAGAACAACCTTCGACCAGAGGGGGAAGGGGTTTTATCTACACTTCCAGATTCCCTGCGGAAAATCTGTAAGAACATCATTTTTTTAATTTAGGAGAACACATGGAACAACTGGTAAACGAATCGACTATATTTGGGAGTTATACACGATTGCATCTATTTTATGGAAAAAACGAAGAAATTAGCCCATTTAAATTCAATCATAAAAGATGACAAGAAAACCTTTTCCAAGGAGGATTTATTCAATGACAAATATTTAATTGATAGAGACAATTCAATTGAGATTTATTATGCTCCATTTGAATATATCAATAAAACGGCAAGGATATTGATAGTTGGCATAACTCCAGGCTGGACTCAAACTGAGATAGCATTTGAAACTTTTGTTCGAGAGTATAGAATTAATAATGACATCGACCAAGCGCTGATGATTGTGAAAAAAGAAGCAAGTTTCGCGAAATCAATGAGAAATAATTTATTGCAAATGCTAGATGAATTAGAACTCAGCAACAAACTTGGGATACCTACTTTCAAAGATCTTTTTGAAAGCCAAAGTCATTTACTGCATTCGACTTCAATTTTGAAATATCCGGTATTTATATCTCATAAAAACTATAACGGAAACAATCCTCGATTACTTGATTCGACAATATTATGGAATTCCGTTAAAACGGAGTTTTTAGAGGAAATAAAAGATTTTGAAAATACCCTAATAATCCCACTTGGTAAAAGAGTAGATAATATTTTTCAAAACTTAGGAATTCAAGAAAAATTAACGAGCAATAGAATCTTACATAATTTCCCTCACCCCTCCGGAGCAAATGGACATAGAGTCAAGCAATTCAATCTTTATAAAAATGATTTAAAAAAGACGGTAAAGGCATGGAACTAAGGTTTTCCGACCCAGACGAGTTTCCTATTTCAGGGACTCCTGCTTCAAGGTACTGACGTTGAAAATCCGTCTTCAACGCACTCCCCCGGAACAAGGTCCCGATTTTTCATCGGGAGGGGCAGGGGGTTACCCTTATTTTCAACTTTGGGGGCCGGGGGTTTACCCTAAAAATCAGTACCCAAAGCAAGATATACTATCGGCGAGGTAATACCTTCAATATTCCAGGCGGCATCCAGCCTTAAGAAATAACCAAACAGCGATGTTCTGAGACCTGCACCATAACCCAATGCCAGTCCGCCGCTGTTAGGCACAGTAAGTGTCACCCACACATTATTAAGTTGAGAAGGATTGGCCAGTGTGGGGTAAGTATAGGTGTAATTCATACTGGCTGCATCGGGCAAAAATCCCCTCCAGGCAAAGCCGGCATCCATGAATCCTACAAGCTGCAGGTTCTTAAGTATTACACTCTGTATTGGCCGTTTCAGGAAGGTAGTCAGTACGGGAACCCTCAATTCAGTATTCAGTACGGCAAAGTTATTGCCGGTGCGGGCATACTGCTTATATCCTCTCAAAGGAGTTGTCATTGCCTGGAAACCATAGTTAGGGTTTGGGGCCTGCGATGCATTTGCATCCTGCTTGGGTCCCATCCAGTTGTCAACTCCACCAAGCAGGTACTCCACTTCGCTGTTGCCATCGCTATGGGCATAAGCAAAGCGGTTGGCCACAATGATGTTCTTATAAATGCGCTCGTAGTTACGGATATCCAGCCCCAGATTATAACAACTTTTGTTGCCCCCGTTCAGGCCATAAAGGTACTCAGCATATAGCTTATACCTTGTGCCGTTCAGTATATTCAGCGCCGGACTGATGGTATTGTCAAATACAAATTCCAGCCTGCTCAGCGAGGTATAGATATTGGTATTAGGCACTTCGTAGGTCAGGCTAAGGGTGTCGGTTGCCTTCTCTACCAGCCGGTCCTGCTTCATCGCCGTATGAAACCTTAAACTCCTCACCCTGTCCAGCGGATAGCTGAAGTCGGCCTGCAGCATATTGCCCACCGTCTTGAAAAGCTGTTCCTGCGCATAAACCACCTTCCCCGACTGGTCCATATAACCCACAACCATTTTTTGCTTATCCTGATTGCGCAAAAACAACAGCCCCCAGTCCAGCCTTTTCCTGAAGTTCTGATACTGCAAATAATAGCTGGAACCTGATACATTAATGGGCAACTGGAAACCCGCGGTTATCCTGTAGTCTTCCATCACTTCATTAAGGCTAAGCGTAGCCAGTCCGCCCAGCGAAGGGTTCTGGTAAGATCCGCCATTGGTGGCAATGGACTGATATTGTGAAAACAGAATACTGTTATCCAGTTTTACAGAAAAGAAGTCGGGTCTGAAACTCAATCTGTATGGAGATGGTTTCATTTTCAGGTAGGCGCTGTCTGTAATCTCTGTCAGTACCGAACTATCAGCCGTAGCATTATCGGCATTACCACTGTAAATGTTATTATTCTGATGTGCTTTGGGCTTGCGCCTGAGCATATATCCGGTATCCGTAAACTCAGTTTGAAAAGCGTTGCCACCTTTTATCTCCGGCCTGGTAGGTTCGTCCTCTTCGTTGCTGTATTTTCCATGCTGGTAATTAAGCCGGGTATTGCCCGTTGATGTCTGTTTGATCTGGTTTTTTTCTACCGAGAGTATTTCAGGTACAAGTTTCTTCACGGTGGCATTTTCACCCGGCATCTGCAGATCATGGAAGTAAACCATGTATTTGTCGTGCTCCTGAAGCACATCGGCCACATCGCCACTGGCAAGATTGTATTGCTGACTTATTATGCTACTGGTATAATTGGTTATGGGCACAGAATAAGCGGAGTCTTTATTGTGCTTATTGCGGGCAAACAGAACTACGTATTTATTGTTTATCCCATTGCCATCGTACAGATAGGCGAAATTGTCGAGGCCATACTGCACCGGCTGAGAAACATGTCCGGTCTTTACATCAGAGCACTGCAACAGCTCAGTACTCATTGTAGTGAGGTTGTAAAAATACACATTGAGCGGGCCGGTGGGCAATTCATTTACACCCAGGGGCACATTCATTCCGGGCTTGGTCCTGTTGCTCAGGAATAATATACCTGTTCGCGATCCGCCACTTACACATACCGGCGAAAGGTCGTCCCACACATCATCGGTTATGTTGGTCATTTTAGCCCCTTTGATGGTGAACATGTAAAGGTCTGTCTGGCTTTTCCTGATGGCCGAGAAAACCAGCTTGTCATCATCGGGCATAAATGACATGGAGAGCACCCGGTCGAAACGATTTTTAGGAATTACATAATTTTCAATCCTGCTTTTGTCGCGGTTATATACCCTGAGAAGGGTTCTGAATCCTTTTTTATACAATACGGCCAGTTTATTGCCCGTAGTGCTCCAGCACATCATCGGATAGTCGGGATCTGTTTGCTCTGTAAGGTCCTTCATTCCTCCTTCCAGTAAGGTAGACAACTGTTGCCCGTTCGAGGTTTTTTGGGTATAAACAGTGTACTTTCCTTCCTTCCAGGCCACATAAGAAATATCACTTCCCCTGGGCGATACCCTGATATCCTTGACCACACTGTTGTCTTTTGGAACTTTAATAGCTATTAATCCCTTCGAACTATCTGGTCGTTCCTGGTTCCGCGCATCCTGCAGGTATGTGTTTTTATAATAGTTAATACACGAGTCGTAAGCCCTGGTTATTTTTAAACCCAGGTTCTCCTTCTCTTTCATGGCCTTGTTGGGACTCGTCTTTTGCTGCATGGCATATAGCAGGTTCTTGGCTGCGGCATTTCCATATTGATCCGACACAAACTTCCAGAAAGCTTTCCCTGCCAGTTCCGGATATTGTTCCGAAAATTCATAAAAGCCGGTCTCAGGGCTGGCATCAATCAGACTTTTCCATTCACTGTTGCTTTTAGCATCCCAGCCATCTACCAGGTAAGAAATGTAACCATCTGTCACCCACTCAGGCAGATTAAGCAACAATGCGCTTTTTACCATTTTTTTGAAGTTCTCTCCAAACATCATGCGCTCCATTACCACCCTTGCCATTCCTGCCTTTATCTGGTGATGAAGATCTCCGTGGTCGCCGGTAAAGTAGACCACCAGTTTATCGCCTACCAGGTTCAGTGTTCCGGCCTTTGTATTGCCGGTAACCGATGATTCATCCTTCAGGCCGATATTGCACTGCCGGTATTCATCATAAGAATTGTATAGAACAATATTGAACCGTTTGGGAAACTGACCACCGATTTTCTTTTCAATTACGCTGATATTGTTTTCCGCATCTTCAGCTACATATCTACCCAGTTGTCTGCCTGCTTTGTCGTAATGATAAACCCTGAAATGCTTAGTATCAAAAAACTTCCATTCAAATTTTCGGTATTGCAGCCTGTTTTGCCCGAAAGTTTCTATATAAGATTGAGCAGATACCCTGCCCGGCAGAACTCCTGCCAGAAAGCATATAATGACTATAAATACCCGGAAATTAAGCCCTGGAAATAGTTTCATAACAGATAAATAAGGTTCATTCTTCAGCATAGGTCATTTATCAGATCAATACCAGCTATTACCTAAAATACGCGCAAAATGCCTTTCGTACCTGTAGTAGGAACGATAACAAAATAACTCCCACCATCTTACTCGTTCTCTTCCATTTTTATTTCGTTGCAAAAGTCTTTAAATAATTCATTATTCGCAGATTTTACGCCTCATAAAAAAGAAATATACCTTCGCAATATGGTGGAACTTATTTCGTCAACGTTCCTTAACGTATTTTTGCACTACAAATTACTAAAATAATACCAAATTGATATGTTAAATGTTACGCTCTTTACTTACAATGCCTTTGATGAAAATACTTATCTGGTGTCCAATGAGCACAACCAATGCTGGGTCATTGACCCCGGAATGAGCAACCCTGCTGAAAACAAACACTTTACTGATTACTTAAGCGAAAAACAATTAAAGCCGCAGGCAATCATTAATACCCATGCTCATATCGATCACATTCTGGGGGTTCAATATCTCATGGACAAATACAATATCCCGTTTGGTATGCACGAAGCTGAAACTCCGGTACTGAAAATGGGAACAAGTTCCGCAGCTATGTTTGGAATGCATTTCCCGAAAACGCCACAGCCCACATTTTACATTAAAGAAGGCGAACCATTAAAACTGGGAGAAGATACACTCACTGTGTTTCATACACCCGGTCATTCGCCCGGCAGCATCTCCTATTACTATCCAGGGGGAAACTGGGTCGTTGCAGGCGATGTTTTGTTTTCGGGCAGCATTGGCCGCACAGATCTGCCCGGCGGCAATTTCGACACCCTTATTACCGCCATACGCACAAAATTATTTACGCTGCCATCCAATACCATTGTATTATCAGGGCATGGCGAAGCAACTACCATTGCCGAGGAGAAAATGCATAATCCATTCCTGAAGTAGCATTAAAGGGGGATCAATAAGTCAGCAGGACACTGCTTTATAGTTTCCATTTACTTGCCAATGACTCCCTGACATCCTTCCAGATCATCTATCCTTTATTTCGACTATTCTAATAATGAAATGGCCCCGCAGTTGCAGGGCCATTTCATTATTTACTTTAGTATCCTGATTATTGCTCTACAACAAAATGGAACACCGTGTTCTCTGTTGCCGACTTCAGATTCAGAATATACATGCCATTAGCAAGTGAATTGCCTAGCTGTATGTGCTCGTTCAATTCTCCGTTATGTACTGTTACTTTCTGGTTGTAAACCACCTGGCCCAGCATATTAACCACTTCTACAAACATTTCTTCGTTTGCAGATGAACCAACAATGCCTTTCAGTGTAAAGTTACCCTTGTTTGGATTCGGAACCAGAGCAATGCTGCTACCGGTCATTGTAACTGGTTTAACACCAACGTTAGCTATGTGCAATGTAATTGAATTAAAGCCCAGCAGACCAGAACAGCCACCGCTGCTCAATACCTGACAAGTAATTGAATCAAGATCAGCAAACGTATTGTTTACAAAAGATGCACTGATAGCGCCTGGTACAGGCACACCGTTAATCAACCACTGAATAGATGGTGTAGGACCTCCGTTCAGAATATTAGCTACCAGAGTAACTGTTTCACCAGCCGATAGATTAACACCTGGCTCAGCAGTGATTGTTACTACAGGAAGCACCGGTGCATCCACCTTCATATTCACATGATTGCTGCTCGCGGTATTTGCAAGGCGGCAATGATAGTTGCTGGACAATATGCAATATATGTTATCATTATCGGATGGAGTGCAGGTGAATGTTGAAGAAGAACCTAGTGAAGTTCCGTTCTTAACCCATGAGTAAACAGGAGCAGTACCGCCGTAAGAAGAAGTAGCTGTGAAAGTTACCGCAGTACCCTGACAAACTTCTGTACCTGGGTCTGTAGCTACACTTACAACTGGCAATTGTTTTGTATCAACTACCATTGAAATTGAATTGCCTGCACTTGAAGGTATTGCACAAGTTGCATTACTGTTAAGTGTTACAGCAATAACATCGCCGTTTGCAGGAATGTAACCATAAGTACTTCCTGTACCTGCAACAACACCATTTACAGTCCATTGATAAGAAGGGGCGGTTCCACCATTTACTGCAAATGCAGAGAATGTAGTGTAATCACCGGAACAGGATGTATCACTACCTGCACTTGTTGAAATTGAAACCAATGGAGTAATTACAGGATTAACAACAACTGTTACTGTACCTGACATATTAGAACTACAACCTGTTGTTGCATTTACAGCCTGAACTGTGTATGCACCTGCAGTTGTTTGTGGTCCGAAATCAAGCGGGCCACCTGTACCTGGCAATGTAATCACACCTGAAGTATTGAACAGCGTATAATTAACACCGGCATCAGAAGTGCTTAAGCCAATATGTACACCTGAACCACCAGCACAATAATTACCGCCACCAACAACAGAATGAACTGCAGGCAATGCATTAAGGCCGATAGTTACAGTACCTGTCATATTATTGATGCAACCTGTTGCATTATCAGATGCAACAACTGTATAGTTACCTGGTGCAGTTTGTAAACCGAAACTGATAGGAGAACCGGTAACACCGCCTATTCCTGCCCCTACTGATGCAGAACCATTGAATAACTGATAAGTAATACCGGAATTTGATCCGCTGATGTTAACAGGCAAACCTGAACCACCAGGGCAGTAATTACCACCACCGGTAACACCGTATGCAACCGGCAATGAATTAATACCTACTGTTGCCGAACCGGTCATTGTGCTTGAGCAACCTGTTACAGAGCTGGTAGCCTTAACTGTATAAACACCGGTAGCAGACTGCATACCAAAGCTGATACCTGAACCAGTACCCGAAGTAACAGTGCCGCCAACCAAAGTTGTACCATTTACTAACTGGTAAGTAATACCAATAGCTGAACCGCTCAGGCTGATAACTGAACCTGCGCCACCGGCACAATAATTACCACCGCCTGTAACTGTATAACCGGCTGGTAAAGCATTTACTATTACTGTTGCTGTTCCGGACATAAGACTGGTACATGAAGTAGTAGTATTTGTTGCAATCACTGTATAAGTTCCGGCGGCTGTCTGCCAACCAAAATCAAGTGCAGCGCCTGTGCCGAAAACTGCGGCTCCTACTGGTAATGCACCATTATAAAGCTGATAAGAAATCCCTGAATTTGAATTAGACAATCCGATATGAACACCTGAACCGCCATTGCAATATGGACCACCACCGGTAATTGCATAAACATTTGGAAGAGAACTGATGGTAACTGAAATTGCAGGCGCCATGTTCATAGTACATCCTGTACTGGCATCAGTAGCAATTGATGTATATGTTCCGGTTCCGGTTACAAAACCAAAACTGATAGCAGAACCTGTACCTGCTATTGGTGTACCTACACCGCCAATACCGTTATACAACATATAATTCACACCGGCATCAGAACCTGCCAAAGTTATTTCAACACCAGTACCACCAGCGCAATAGCTGCTGGATGTGCTTAACAATGCATGAACTGAGGGTAATGGATTAATATTTACTGTAGCGCTGCCCAGCATGTTATTGGTACATGTTGTAGATGGATTACTACCTACAATAGTATATATACCAGCTCCGGTCTGAGGACCAAAATCAAGACCCATACCTGTACCGGCCATAGCAAAACCCATAATTACACCACCATCCCAAAGCTGATAATTCACACCCGGATTAGAACCACTTAATAAAATATGTACACCTGTTCCGCCAGAACAATAATTACCACCACCGGATACAATAAACGGTGTAGGCAATGCACTGATTCCAACATTAACAGTATTGGTCATCATTTTTGAACAACCTGTAACATTATCAATTGCTTTTACTGAATAGATGCCAGTTGCTGTAACCATACCAAAACCTAATGAAGATCCGGTGCCTGCAGCCAGGGATCCTATTGGAGTAATACCCTGATACAATTGGTATGATGCTGCAGGATCAGAACTGATAAGACCAACCGGTACGCCTGCAGTTCCTGCACAATAATTGCCACCACCTGTTACAGTATATGAAGCTGGTAACGGATTGACATTGATATTAGC
Organism: uncultured Bacteroidota bacterium; assembly: GCA_903903635.1. GTDB lineage: Bacteria > Bacteroidota > Bacteroidia > Chitinophagales > Chitinophagaceae > Nemorincola. The sequence continues at coordinate 76,300 of CAIUZK010000026.1, read as the reverse complement.
AGTACCTGTCATTACATGATTACATGATGTTGTTGTATTGGTTGCAATAACAGTATAAGATCCGATACCTGTCTGAACACCAAAATCAATTGCACTACCTGTACCTGCGATCGATGAACCAACAGGTAATGGGCCAAAGAACAGATGATAGCTGATTCCTGCATCAGAGCCATCAAGACCAATTGATGAGCCTGAAGTGCCCGAACAGTAATTACCACCGCCTGTTACATTATGCAAAGCAGGTAATGGATTAGTACCTACAATCGCACTGCCGAACATTGTTGAAGTACAACCCGTAATTGCATTGGTAGCAACAACAGTATAAGTTCCGGTAATTGTCTGCAATCCGAAAGAAATTGCCATGGTACTACCGGCCTGTGGAGCGCCCATTGGAGCTGAACCATCCAGCAATTGGTAATTAACGCCGTTTTCTGAACCGGTTAAACCAACATTGATACCTGTACCGCCGATACAATAATTACCACCTCCGTTAACATTGAATACCAATGGAACCGGATTGATGCTTATTGTAGTGCTGCCCAGCATATTAATAGAACATGATGAAGTTGTGTTTGTAGCAACTACAGTATAAGTACCTGCTGTGGTCTGAGGACCAAAACTAATTGGGAGACCAGCTAATCCTGGTACTGCAGCGCCTACCGGAGTAGAACCGTTATAAAGCTGATAGCTGATACCCAGGTTAGAACCATCTAAACCAACCGGCATGCTTGATGCGCCCGGACAGATATTACTTCCGCCATTTACATGATGCAATGTAGGTAAGATATTAATCGCCACTGTTGCAGTTCCTGTCATTGTTGCACTGCAACCTGTAGTTGAGTTGGTAGCAATAACAGTATAAGCGCCTGAAGCTGTCTGAATGCCAAAATCAATTGGAGCACCGATACCTGATACCGGACCACCCACTGAGCCACCCAATAACATTAGCTGGTAGGTAAACCCAACAGCAGAATTACTAAGACCAATATGAACACCTGTGCCGCCAGCGCAATAGCTTGTGGCACTTTGAGTTACTGTGTATGCAACAGGTAATGGATTAATTGAGATATTAACACTGCCTGACATATTGCTCTGGCAAAGTGTACCTGGTGTAATAGCAACAACTGAATAAGTTCCTGCTGTTGTTATTGAACCGAAATCAAGTGGAAGACCATTACCCGGAACGAGCGCACCTGCTACAGGCAACACACCATTATACAACTGATAATTGATACCTGTAACTGAAGCACTTAATCCGATATGCATGCCACCGGTGCCTGAGCAATAAGCGCCGCCACCAGTTACTGAGAATACTGCAGGTAATGGATTAATTACTATTGTTCCGCTTCCTGCCATATTATTAGTACAACCGGTTGCTGATGTTGTAGCAACTATTGTATATGTACCGGCAGTAGTAAACGGACCAAAAACCAAAGGAGCGCCTGTTCCGGTCAAAGGAGCGCCTGTGCTCACACCACCAACAAAAGCCTGATAAGTAGTACCTGCAGCAGAACCACCCAGGTTGATGGTAAGTCCGGTACCGCCTGCGCAATAACTGCCAGGGCTGGATACTGAAACTGAATATGTTGTAGGTAAAGCATTTATGTTTACAGGAACATTACCCGACATAATACTTGTACAACCGGTAACTGTATTGGTAGCAACAACAGAGTCACGAAGACTTGCAGTTGTCTGCAATCCGAAAGAAATTGTAGTACCTGTTCCCAACACCGGCAAACCAGCCGCGCCTGATGTATTATAAAGTTGGTAGCTGATACCGGTATTAGATGAAGAAAGACCTATTGCAACACCAGAACCACCAGAGCAATAACCACCACCACCGGTAAGTGTATACACAGTTGGTAATGGATTGGCAGTGATAAATGCAGTTCCTGCCATGTTGTTAGTACATGTTGTTGAAGCATTTATTGCAACTACAGAATAAGATCCTGCAAGCTGAGCGCCAAAATTAAGTGCAGCTCCTGTACCTGCAAGAATAGTACCCGGTACAGTACCGTTATATAACTGGTAATTTACTCCTGACGCTGATCCGCTAAGTCCTACAAGTACCCCTGTAGCGTCGGTGCAATAAGTAGCAGGCAATGCATTGGTAACTGTAAATACAGCAGGTAATGGGTTGATTACAACATTAACACTACCTGACATATTAGCTGTACAGAATGTAGTAGGATTTGTAGCAACTATAGTATATGTACCAGCCGCTGTCTGTAAACCAAAGTTAAGCGCTGCCCCTGTACCAGAAGCGCCGCCAACGATGGTAGTGCCGTTATATAACTGATAATTAACTCCGGTATTAGAACCAGACAATCCGACAACAACACCTGTACCGCCTGCGCAATATCCGCCGCCACCTGTTACTGATGAAATGGTAGGTAATGGAGTGGTAGTAACCGCAACGCTTCCTGTCATATTGCTTGTACAGAATGTTGTAGCATTGGTTGCCACTACATTATAAGAACCAACAGCAGTTTGAAAACCAAAACTAATAGAAGTACCCGCTCCGGCCACAGGAGACCCTACCGGAGAAGTACCATTCATTAACTGGTAGTTTACTCCAGTCTGCGAACCATTAAGTCCAATGGCAACACCTGTTCCACCTGCACAATAAGATCCGCCACCAGTAACATTATATGCTGTAGGCAATGTGTTGATATTAATAACAGCAGAACCAGACATAGTAGCCGAACAACCGGTTGAAGTGATTGTTCCAACCACAGTATAAGTTCCTGTTGCAGTCTGGTTGCCAAAAGTAATTGCACTACCAGTTCCCAGAACCGATGAACCTATTGGTGTGCCACCTAAATATAACTGGTAGGTAGTACCCAAAGTTGAACTGGAAAGTCCAACCGGAACACCAGAACCACCTGCGCAATAACTTCCGGTACCTGTAACACTATAAGCTGTAGGCAGCGGATTAGTTCCTACTGTAACAAAGCCTGTCATGTTATTAGTACAGAATGTAGTTGCATTTGTAGCAACTACAGTATAGTTACCCACTGCAGTCTGTAATCCAAAGTTGATTGCACCTCCTGTACCTACAAAAGTAGCACCTACCGGAGCACCTGCTAAATACAACTGGTAGTTTACACCAATTGTTGAAGATGCCAGACCAACAGCAATACCAGAACCGCCGACACAAAAATTACCACCACCGGTTACAGCAAATGCCGTAGGTAACGGATTGATTGTAATAGTTGCCGAACCATTCATTGTAGTGGCACATGGCGTACCATAGTTGGCTATAATATAATAAGTACCCGCTGCAGTTTGAGCAGGGAAATTGATTGCCAGACCCGCTGTGCCACCTGTTGAAATATCAGGTAAAATATGCGTTGCGCCCAACCATAAACTATAGGTTGTACCTGAACCTGTAGTGTTAAGACCTACAGTAAGACCGGCACCACCTGCACAATATGCACCACCACCGATAACTGTATAGGCAACTGGTGGATTTGTAACATTAAGTAAAGATGTAGTAACGCAGCCGGTTGTTGCTGTAAATGAGATTGTAGTTGAACCAAGAGACACTGTTGTTACGCTACCTGTTGAACTATTTATTGTTGCTACGGCCGTATTTGAACTTGACCATGTACCACCACCTGCAGTGGCATTACCTAAAGTCATAGGATTCCCGAAACATACACTAGATCCTCCTGTAATTGGTGCATCCGCATTTACGGTTACTGACTTGATAGCAAAACATCCTGTTGGTAAAGTATAACTGATATTAAGTGTCCCACCAGCTACACCTGTTACAACACCACCGGCAACTGTAGCCAATGCGGTATTGCTGCTGGACCATGTTCCACCACCTGTTGCATCGGTAAGTGTAATGTTTGAGCCGGCGCAAACTGGTGAAGTTCCGCCTATAGCAGCAGGTAATGGATTTACCGTTATTGGCAGTGTACTTGTACATGCTCCGGGCATTGTATAAACAATATTAAGTGACCCTGCACCTACACCGGTAACAAGACCGGTACCGGTACCTACTGTTGCCAATCCGGTATTACTGCTTGACCAGCTACCACCTGTTACAGAATTAGCTAAAGTCATCGTTGAGCCGACACAGACCTGATTGCCACCTGTACTGGCGGGCAGAGCCGTTACCGTGACAGGAGCAATTGCCATACAACCGGTAGATGCTAAAGTAAATGTTATCGTTCCGCTACCCGCCGTAACACCGGTAACAACACCGGTACCTGAAACAACGGTAGCAATTGACGGACTACCTGAAGACCATGTTCCTGCGCCGCTTGGATCTGCAAGTGTTATGTTTGTACAATTAGGGAAAGGTGCATTACCTGTAATTGCAGCAGGCGCTGCAAGTACGGTAACAGTTGTTGTAACTGTACTACCACATGCTGCTGTATAAGAAATAACCGCTGTACCTGCTGATACACCTGTTACAACACCTGTACCAGATACAACAGTTGCAACTCCTGTGCTGGCACTAGTCCAGGCACCACCAGATAATGAATTTGTTAAAGTAAGTGTAGAACCCTGGCAAACAGGACCTGTGTTACCGCCTACTGCCGATGGCGAACATGGCGACCATTGGAGAATTGAGCCATTAGCCGGCTGTGAGTTTACAGCGGTAAAAGTTGTGGAGCAAGTAGTTGATGCAGTACTTGGCAGTACCTGGAAGTCAGATGTACTGTTAGCGATACCTATACCATAATTGGTTGCTGATGTTGTATAGGTGCCATAGCATATCTGGGCAACGTTGGTACCTTCAAATAATTTAACCTGCCAGTTCATATTATAGCCGGTTCCGCAGCATATATTCCAGTTCAAATACTGAAACGTAAATACCCTGCTACCTGCAGATCCTGATGTCTGGTAATATGCAGTACTGGCCGAGCCATAACCATCGTTCCACAAACCCATGATCCAGCCTGCGCTACCTATGCCACCTTGAGATGCCGGATAAGTGACTAAGCTAGAATTGGCCAGCGAGATCCAACCGTTGGAACAGGCAGACAAAGATGTATAGCTCGTTCCGCAAAAGACAAAAGTAAAACCAATAGGAATACCAGTGGTAGTACCGTCGTCATTAATACATCCACCACTGGATATGGTAACAGTACCACTGCCACCAACAATGCTGGTGTAAGTCCCCGTGGTTCTGGTGAATGCATAAGATGCTGCTGTTTGCGCGTAGCCTGCTATACTGATAAGGCACAGAACTAAGAGAAGATAGACTTTTTTCATACGATTGTTTTTAAATTATTTATTTAAGCGCTCTACTCAAATCAAAATTATATTATTGTTTTATTATCCTTCCAATTATATACTAATTACTATTAGCAACACCTCTATTATTAAGGCGTACCAATAGTATGAAATGTTAGTGATACTACAATATATATATATCCATCAATTAACCGTGAATTACCCCTCAGACGCCTATCTCCAACCTTTCTAATTCAATATCAATTTTATATATCAAATTGTTTATCAATAACTTGCATTACAATAAATACTCCTTATATCTTTTATTTTGAATGGCTCCTGAAATCCAGGAGCCTTTCAAAATATTTTCAAAAACCTTTTATCACTTTTCAACTACGAAATGGAACACCTTATTTTCAGTTCCAGAACGAAGATTCAGTAAATACATACCATTAGCCAATGAGTTATCCAGTTGAATATGCTCATTAACGTCTCCGTTATGAGCTGTCATTTTCTGGCTGTATACTACCTGGCCCAGCATATTTACTGCCTCTACTATTATTTCTTCATCTGTATTTGTACCCAGTGAACCCTTCAATGTAAACTGTCCGTTATTTGGATTTGGCACCAAAGCAATATCGCTGCCGTTTAATGTTACTGGTTTAACACCTACTGTAATAACATGCATTGTTACAGAATTAAATCCTAATAAACCAGAACATCCGCCGCTGCTTGTTACCTGGCAGGTTACAGAATCAAGGTTATTGAAAGTATTGCTGCTGAACGATGCATTGGTAGCGCCTGCAACCGGAACACCATTGATGAACCACTGGTAAACAGGTGAAGGACCTGCGTTTACAACTGTTGTATTCAATGTTACTGCCTGACCGCTATAAACGTTTGTACCAGGATTAGCCGAAATAATAACAACCGGCAATGTAGGTACGTCCACCTTCATTGTCAGGTGATTACTGTTGGCTGTATTGGCAAGACGGCAATGGTAATTGCTGGTCATAACACAATATACTACGTCTGCATCGGCAGGAGTATAGCTGAAGGTAGCGCCGGTGCCAAAGTTGACACCCGCTTTGAACCATACATAGGTTGGCGCAGAACCACCAAAATTAGGCGCTGCTGTAAAGGTTACAACTGTACCCTGACAAACTTCAGTACCAGGATCAGCAGAAACTGTAACAAACGGAGCTTCTTTCGGATCAACAGTTAAGGCAAGATTCGCAGTAGCTGTTGTTGGTATTGCACAAGCCTCACTGCTTGTCAAAGTAACTGTAACTACATCACCGTTAGTTGGGATATAACCATAAGAACTACCGGTTGATGAAGGTGTGCCATTAACAGCCCACTGGAAAGTTGGAGCTAAACCGCCACCTGTTGGAACGGCTGTAAACGTTGTAAATGTTGCAGAGCAAATTGTATCGCCGCCTGTGCTTGAAATATTTACAGAAGGAGTAACAATTGGGTTAGGAGTAACTGTAACACTTCCGGTCATATAATGAGTACAACTGGTAGTTGCACTTGTTCCAAGAACGGTATACGTACCAGCCAAAGTCTGAGGACCAAAATCAAGTGGACCACCAGTACCCGGTAACGTAATGATTGTGCTTATTCCTGCATAAAGTGTATAGTTAACACCAATCTCACTATTGCTCAAACCAACAGAAACACCTGTTCCGCCTACGCAATAATTACCGCCACCTACTACATTGTAAGCAATCGGCAGTGTATTAATTACAACCGTAGTGCTGCCTGACATATTATTGGTACATGCTGTTGTAGCATCAGTAGCCACAACTGTATAAACTCCTGCTGCAGTTTGCAAACCGAAATTAACAGGAGAACCGGTTGTGCCGGCTATTGCAGTACCCACTGCAATACCATCCTTATACAACCTGTAATTTACACCTGTATTAGATCCGCTGACACCTACGTTGACACCTGCGCCACCCGGGCAATAACTGCCACCACCTGTAACGCTATAAGTAGACGGCAATGTATTAACACTGATAACTGCGCCACCTGTCATATTATTTGAACATCCTGTAATTGTGCTTGTACCTACAACTGAATATGTACCTGCAACTGTCTGCATACCGAAAGTAATTGAAGTACCGGTACCAGATACCGGACTACCAACGAGTATTGAACCACCTCTGAAAAGCTGGTAATTAATACTCAGGTCAGTACCATTCAGGTTAACTGCAACTCCTGCACCACCAGAGCAATATGCCCCACCACCGGTAATTGTATGTGCGCCCGGCAATGATTTCACAACTACAACTGCTGAACCGGACATATTGTTTTCGCAGGTAGTCAAAGTATTTTTCCCAACAATAGTATAAGTACCGCCTGCAGTCCTTAAGCCAAAGTCGAGCGAAGTTCCTGTTCCTGGAAGAGAATCAATTAAAACTCCGGCAAGGTATAATTTGTACCTGATGCCGGTTGCAGAACCTGCCAAACCAACATGAACACCTGTTCCGCCGGCACAATAACTACCACCGCCGGTTACTGCAAAAACAACAGGAAGTGAGTTAATGGTTACAGTAACACCCGGAGCCATATTATCGAAGCAACCTGTAGCATTATTTGTAGCAACAATTGTATAAGAACCAGGGAAGGTAATAGAACCAAAGCCTACGGCTAAACCGGTACCTGCTCTTGGGAAACCAACAGTTGTTGTACCATTGTAAAGCTGATAACTGATGCCGGTGTCAGATCCATCAATTGAAACTGCAACACCAGAACCACCGGCGCAATAGCTGCTTGATGTACTAACTACAGTATGCACAACAGGAAGTGGATTAATAGAAACATTCACGCTGCCGGTCATTATCCTGGTACAACCAGTACCTGCATTGGTAGCTTGAATAGTATAAACACCTGCTGTAGTTTGTAAACCCATATCAATACCCATTCCTGTACCTGCAACGATCGGTCCTGTTAGTACACTGCCAATTTTCACCTGGTAATTGATACCGCTGTTTGAGCCACTCAGATTAACATGAACACCGGTTCCGCCAGTGCAATAAGCGCCGCCACCGGTTACCAGGTAATGATTTGGCAACGGATTGATGCTGATAGTTGCAGAACCTGTCATTAGGTTAGTACAGGTATTGGCTGTATTGGTAGCAAGTACGGTATAAGTACCTGCGCCGGTTACCGGTCCAAAAATAAGTGGTCCGCCGCCTGGTATTGATGGGCCAACTGCTGTTGTACCATTATATAACCTATAGGTAGCAGTAACATCAGAACCGCTTAATAAAACGGTAAGACCTGCATCGCCTGAGCAATATGCACCACCACCGGATACGGTAAATGTATTAGATGGCAATGTATTGATGCTGATAACTGCCATGCCTGACATCTCAGTAGTGCAGGTAGTAGCAGTATTTGTAGCTACAACTGAATAGGTTCCAGCTGTTGTCTGTGCACCAAAATCAAGTGCAGATCCTGTACCTGCAACCAGGATACCAACCGGTGTAGTGCCTGCAATTACCAACTGGTAAACTGTACCAATATCAGAATTGCTAAGATACACATGTAAGCCAGCGCCACCTGCGCAATAGCTGCCAGAGCCGGTAATATTATAAATGTTAGGTAAAGCATTTGTACCTACTGTAGCAGTTCCGTTCATTGTATTTGAACATCCGGTAGCCAGATTTGTAGCTACAACGGTATAACCGCCTGTTGTGGTCTGCAATCCGAAATTCAATGCAAGTCCGGTACCCATAAGGGCAGGACCTGCTGTTGTGCCGCCATTCATCAACTGGTAGCTAATACCTATATTAGACCCGCTGAGGCCAATGTTTACACCCGTACCACCTGAACAATAGTTTCCGCCTCCGGAAATATTATATACAATAGGCAAAGGATAAATAGCAACAGTGGCGCTGCCGGCCATATTGCTAACACATGAAGAAGTCGTATTTGTTGCTACCACGGTATAAATACCAGGTGTAGTTTGCAAACCAAAAGAAATTGAAGTAGCAGCAATACCGGCAACAGGACCACCTACCGGAGTTAATCCATTATACAACTGGTAATTTACGCCCGCATCTGAAGCATCAATACTAATATCAACACCAGTAGTTCCGGGGCAATAGCTGCCACCGCCTGTTACATTATGAACAACAGGCAATGAAGTAGCGGTAACTGTTGCAACGCCTGTCATTGTTTTTAAACAACCGGTTGCGATGTTAGTACCAACGATTGTATAAGTACCTGCTCCCTGCAAGCCGAAACTAAGCGAGCTGCCGGTACCTGCCATTGGTGCGCCTGCCGGAGTAACACCATTGTATAACTGATAATTTATTCCGATTGTTGAATTGCTGAGGCCGATTGTTACACCCGCACCACCGGCGCAGAAGCCCGGAGCGCTTTGTGTGATTGTATATGCGGTTGGCAATGCCAAAGTTGATACGATTGCACTTCCAGACATATTGCTGGTACAAGATCCTATTGTTGTTGTACCTACAACTGTATAAGTTCCATTGGCAGTTTCGAATCCGAAATCCAATGCGCTACCTGTTCCGGCTAATGAAGCACCCGGAACAATGACACCTCCGTTATAAAGCTGATAAGTAACGCCGCCTGCAGAAAGTGCAAGACCTACGTGAACACCACCTGTTCCGGAGCAATAATTACCACCGCCTGTTACTGCAAACACTACAGGTAATGAATTAACTACAACAGCAGGTGTACCTGTCATATTGTTTGTACATCCTGTAGTTGTATTTGTAGCTATAATAGAATAAGTGCCGCCACTTGTAACTGGTCCAAACACCATTGCTCCACCTGTACCAATTGATGGGCCGCCTGAGATAGAACCACTGTTATATAACTGGTAGTTTATTCCTGATTGTGAACCACCGAGATTAATAGTTGGTCCGGTTGAACCTGAGCAATAAGCCGGACTGCTTGAAGTAACAGTATATACTGTAGGTAATGGATTAATTATTACAGGAACATTTCCTGACATGATGCTTGTGCAACCGGTTACCGTATTAGTTGCAACTACTGAATCTCTTGCAGAAGCAATTGTTTGTAAACCAAAAGATATTGCACCACCTGTACCTGCAACCGATAAACCTGAAGAACCGGTTGAATTATATAATTGATAAGAGATACCTGTATTAGAAGCAGAGAGGCCGATATTAACACCCGGTGTTCCAACACAATAACCACCACCGCCGGTCATAGTATAAACCGTTGGTAATGGATTAATAGAAATGGTTGCACTACCGGTCATGTTGCTCGAACATAAAGTAGTTGCATTAACAGCAATTACAGAATATGCGCCGGCCCCTGTCCTTGAACCAAAGCTAAGAACCGCACCTGTACCTGCAACTGTTGTATCAAGTGTAGTACCTCTCCATAGCTGGTAGTTGATACCAATAGCTGAACCTGTAAGTCCAACTGGTATTCCTGCCCCACCGGCACAATAACTGGTTCCAACCTGTGTTACTGTAAATACTACAGGATTTGGATTAATAGTAACCGTTACCGATCCTGACATATTCGAAGTACACAAGGTTACCGGATTAGTTGCAACAACAGAATAAGTACCTGCTGCAAGCTGCAAACCAAAACTTACTGCTGAACCGGTTCCTGATGCACCGCCTACCAGGGTAGTACCATTATAAAGACTATAGTTGATACCTGAAGATGAACTGGCAAGACCAACCGCAACTCCTGTACCACCTGCACAATATCCGCCGCCGCCTGTTACTGAGAAAATAGAAGGCAATGGGTTGTTGGTTACAGAAACGCTGGCGAACATATTATTTACACAACCTGTAGTTGCGTTTGTCGCAACAACAGTATATGATCCTACGATTGTTTGATTACCAAAAGTTATTGAGGTACCGGTACCCGCAACCGGGGCGCCACTTGGTGTACCACCTATATACAGTTGATAGTTAACTCCTGTCTGAGAGCCATTAAGGTTCACCGGAACACCTGCACCACCAAGACAATAAGCGCCTGTTCCGGGTGTAGTTACTGTAAATGAAGTTGGTAAACTATTCAATGTTACTGTAGCTGAACCTGACATCGTAATATTACAAGTTGTAGATGGATTGGTTGCTAGAACTGTATAGGTACCAGGTGTAGTTTGGTTACCAAAGCTCAATGCAGATCCTGTACCTGCAACGATGGTACTTCCAACACCACCCAAAAACAATTGGTAGTTAATTCCGGTATTCGATCCCGTAAGTCCTACCGGCACTCCTGTACCGCCAAGACAATAACCACCTGTTCCGGTTACTGTAAACTGGTTAGGTAATGGACTTGCAGTAACGGTAACACCACCACTCATTATTATAGAACAAAGTGTTGTAGCATTGGTAGCGACAACTGTATAAGTTACGCCGGTTGTAGCCTGAGGACCAAAATTTAATGCGCTGCCGGTACCAACAAAATAAGTACCTACCGGAGTTGCGCCCGCATACAACTGATAATTTACACCAATAGTAGAAGAAGCTAATCCAACATTCGCACCTGCGCTGCCTGTACAAAATGCACCACCACCGGTAACAGCAAATTGTGTTGGTAATGGATTTACAGTAATAGTAGCAGACCCAAGCATTGTTGAAGAACATGAACCATTATTTGCAATAACAGTATAAGTACCTGAAGAAGTCTGCAAACCAAATGATATTGCAGCGCCGGAGCCCGCTGTGGTAGTTACCAAAGTTGCTCCGTTATACAAACCGTAAGTTACACCTCCGGCAGAACCGTTAAGACCTACAAGTACTCCTGTACTTCCTGCGCAGAAAGCGCCGCCACCGGTAACACTAAATGTAGTTGGAGTTGCTGTTACTGTAACAACTTTAATAACTGCAGGGCCGCAAACAGGAACATAGCTTATTGTTGCAGTACCGGCAGTTACACCGGTTACAACACCTGTACCTGAATTAACTGTTGCAACCGATGGTGCAGCACTAGTCCACGAACCGCCTGCCTGAGTATTGGCAAGTGTTGTGGTAGTACCGGCACAAAAAGAAACAGTTCCGCCTGTAATAGCCGGAGGAGGTGCACACCAGCGCAATACAGTACCATTTGCAGGAGGACTGCAGGTAGCGTTAAAGCTGGTATTTGAAAACGTTGAAATCCCTAATGGCAAGGTCTGAAAGTCGGATGTACTGTTGCAAATACCAATAGTGGAAGATGTAGGAACAGTGCCTGAATAACCACCATACCAGTATTCAATCTGGTTGGTTCCTTCATAGAGTTTTACCTGAAAATTAAGAACAGCAGTACCCGCAGCGCAACATACGCTCCAGTTCTTCCACTCCATTGTGAATATTCTGCTTCCTGCAGTTCCTGTTGTTTGGTAATAAGCTGTCTGGCTTACTCCATAAAGGTCTGTCCACAAAGGCATCAATAGACCTGTACCACTGCTTATTGAAGTCAATGAACCGATAGTATTTATTTGCGATGGTGATGCTCCAAGCGCTGAATTGGCAAGCGAAAACCAACCATTGGCACTGGCCGACGCTGTTGTATAAGTTGTACCGCAATAGACGAAGTTGAAGCCAAGGGAGATACCGGTTGTAACACCATTATCAGATATCATACCACCTGCTGAAATAGCAGTGCCGGTCCCTGATATGGTTGAAAACGAACCTGTTGTAGCCGTCAACCCATAAGATGCTGCAGTTTGTGCGTAACCTGCAATACTTAAGCAGCAAAGAATTAAAAATAAATAAATTTTTTTCATACTTTCTTGTTTAAAAACTTCCAATTTTCTTTCTTCTATTTCCGGTAAAAAATATAAAACAGATGCCAAAAACTGACGTAATTTACTACATCAGTTCTGCCATTTCTTGCCAATATCTGCGACTAAGATACGTAAATTCCCATATAAAAGAATATTCCTTTTACTTTTTTTTTGCTTGATGGTTTATAAAGTCAAATACCACTTTTTACAATTTTTCATTAGTCCGATAAATACAATATGTAAATAAATATACGTTGTATTATAGCGAAAATATCGAAATGTTTAATTGAATTTTATCCATCAAAAATAAATGCTTCCTTATAATAGGGCGACAATTTCAGGGCCAATGTTAGAAGGAAAACAATATATATTTATCCGACACAAGTAATATCTATGCAATTTTAATTATATGAATTCAGAACAATTCACTGTAATATAAATCAGAAAGTAAAAACAGGCATAGTCCGGAGGAATTAAAGATTAATAGCCTGGATTGAACCCAGGTTATTATTATAGTTCAAATCAACACCGGATGGGTAGAATCATGTGCCAATTCCTGACATTTATATCGACCTGGTATAAATACTTACGGCCCCGGAAATCCGGGGCCGTAAGCAGACTATTCTTAACAAAAAACTGATTATTGCTCAATTACCATGTGGAATACCTGGTTGCCTGTTTCAGTGTGCATATTCAGAATATACATACCATTTGCAAGCGTATTAGATAACCTGATCACTTCATTGATATCACCGTTACGTGCTATAACCTTAGTTGTATAAACTACCTGGCCCAGCATATTGGTAACTTCAAGTGAAACTTCCTGATCAGCTATTGTGCCAATGTTACCCTTGATTGTGAACAATCCGTTGTTAGGGTTTGGAACCAGCTTAACATCGCTGCCGGAAATTGTAACCGGATTAACACCTACACCAGATACATGGATGATAACAGAATTAGCACCTGTTAATCCTGCGCAACCACCACTGCTAACTACCTGGCAGCTTACTGAATCTCCGTCAACAAGGTTGCTGCTTACAAATACCGAGTAAGTAGCTCCGCTTGCAGGGATACCATTAACATACCACTGGTAAGAAGGAGTAGGTCCGCCATTAAGAACTGATGCAGTCATTACAGCAGTTTGACCTGCAGCAATGTGTGTACCTGGGTTAACACTGATGCTTACATTTGGCTGAACTGCCAGATCTACCACCATGTTGAACTGATTGCTGTTTGCAGTATTTGCAGTACGGCAACGGTAGTTGCTGGTCATGATACAATAGATCAGATCGCCGTTTGCAGGAATGTAGCTGTAAACTGGTGATGAACCAACATTAGCACCGTTCCTGAGCCAAGAGTAAGTTGGCACTGTGCCACCTGCTGATGGAGTAGCTGTAAAGTTAACTGATGTACCGGCACAAACTTCTGTACCCGGATTAGCAGCTATTGATACAGATGGAGTCTGAACATTATTTACTACTACATCCATTGAATTGTTTACAATTGCAGGAGTAGCGCACTGTGCATTGCTGGTAAGTGTCACTCCTATCACATCTCCGTTCAGAGGGATATAAGTGTAATGATTACCAGTACCTGTAACAACACCGTTCACAGTCCATTGATAAGATGGTGATGTACCACCATTAACTGTAGCTGTAGTGAATGTAGTCAATGAACCTGAGCACAATGTATCGCCTACACCTGTTGTAACATTAACTGAAGGAGTAACCGGAGTGTGAGCGCTTACTGTTGCTGTACCATTCATGTTATTAGAGCATCCTGTAGACAAATCAGTTGCCAATACAGTATAAACTCCTGTTGAAGTTTCAGCACCCATATCAAGCGGGCCACCTGTTCCGATAACTGCAGTACCTGTTGCAGAATAAGAATTATATGGCTGATAGCTGATACCGGCATCTGATCCGTCAAGACCAATATGTATACCGCCTGTACCTGCACAATAAGTACCGCCACCGATCACAGAATGAACTGCAGGAAGTGCATTAATACCTACTGTTACACTACCCGACATGTTGCTTGAACATGAAGTAGTACCATTTGTTGCTATTACCGTATAGGTACCTGGTGTACTCTGCATTCCGAAATCTATACCACCACCGGTACCGGCTATTGATGCTCCTGCTGCAAGAGTTCCTCTGTACAACTGGTAGCTTGTACCGGTTGCTGAATTACCCAAACCAACATGTACACCAGAACCACCCGGGCAATAGTTACCACCACCTGTTACACTGTAAGCAGCAGGTAATGGATCTACACCTACTGAAACAGTACCAGTCATGTAGTTAGAACATGTAGTAGTGCTGTTGGTAGCTATTACGGTATAGTTGCCTGCAGCAGTTTTCAATCCGAAATCAAGTAGTGAACCTGTTCCTGTCAAAGGACTGCCAACTGCGATTCCTGATTTGTATAACTGATATGAGTTACCTGAAATTGAACCACTTAAGCCAACAGGTACACCTGTACCGGTAGCACAGAAATTACCACCACCGGTAACGTTGAATGGTGCAGGTAATGCGTTAACTGTAATAGTTACAGTACCCGACATGTTATTGGTACAAGTAGAACCTGTATTTGTAGCTACTACTGAGTAACCACCTGCTGCTGTCTGAGCGCCGAAATCAAGTGGACCACCTGTTCCTGCAATTGAAGATCCAACCGGAGCAGTACCATGATACAACTGATAAAGTACGCCTGTATTCGATCCGCTGAGACCAACATGAACACCGGTTGATCCGTTACAGAAACTACCACCGCCTGTAACTGTATAAGCTATAGGCATCGGGCTGATAGCAACAATCGCTGCGCCTGTCATGCTACCTGAACATGTAGTAGATGTGTTAATAGCAATTACTGTATATGTTCCTGTACCTGTGCGATATCCGAAGTCGATAGCGCCACTTGTGCCTGCAACTGCGCCACCTACCGGACTTGCGCCATTATAAAGCTGGTAGTTGGTGCCAATATCAGAACCACTTAATGTGACATCGATTCCTGCACCACCTGCACAATAGCTGCTGCCTGAACCAGACACAGTATATGCTGTTGGTAATGGATTAACATTTATTGTTACACTGCCTGTCATGTTACCGGTACAAGTAGTTGAAGCATTTGTACCAACCACAGTATAAGTACCTGCTGCAGTTTGTAAACCGAAGTCAAGAACAAAACCAGTACCTGGTATTGCACCAGACACTGCGATACCGCTATTGAACAACTGGTAGGTGGTACCAATATCAGAACCTGCGAGCGTTACATGAACGCCTGTACCACCTGAGCAGAAATTACCGCCGCCGGTTACAACATATGGAGTAGGTAATGGGTTGATAACCACAGTTACACTACCTGTCATGTTGTTTGTACAAAGTGTAGTACCGTCAGTAGCAACTACTGTATAAGTACCTGCGGCTGTCTGCATACCGAAGTCAATAGAAGAACCAGAACCTGATACTGAACTGCCTGCAGCAGTAGTACCATTATATAGCTGATAATTTACACCGGTAACTGAACCGCTTAATGTAATATCAACACCTGCTCCGCCAGCGCAATAGTTACCACCACCTAATACACTAAATGTTGAAGGCAATGGAATTGTACTGATTGTTACGCTTCCTGACATTGTGCTGCTACATGTAGTTGATGTACTGTTTGCACTTACTGTATAAACACCAGGAGCAGTTTGTAAACCGAAATCAAGTGAAGTCCCTGTACCTGCCATTGGAGTACCAACCATGGTAGAGCCCTTATACAACTGATACCATGTACTTGCATCCGAACCGTTCAGGCCTACATGCAATCCGGTACCGCCGGTGCAATAGTTACCGCCACCGGTTACAGAATGTAAAGTAGGTAATGGGCTGATGCCTATTACTGCGCTTCCATTCATGTTATTGGAACAAGTAGTAGATACCCCTGTTGCAATAACTGTATAAGTACCTGTAGTCTGTAAACCAAAATCCAAAGCGGAACCAGTACCTGTAAATGCAGGGCCTGAGATAATACCGCCTTTAAATAACTGATAAGAAACACCGGTTGATGAGCCGCTCAAACCAACATGGCTTCCGGCGCCGCCTGGGCAATAGTTACTTGTACCGGTAACATTATAAACAACCGGTAATGGAGATACACCCACAACCACGCTGCCTGTCATGCTGCCAGAGCAGGATGTACCAAGGTTAGTTCCAACCACAGTATAAGTACCTGTTGCAGTAACATAACCGAAGTCAAGAGCTGCGCCTGTACCGGATATTGGAGCTCCAACGATACTTGCACCATTGTATAACTGATATACTGTACCAGTTACTGAACCACTCAAACCTACATGTACTCCTGGTCCACCTGGACAATAGTTACCACCACCAATTACATTGAATGCAGTTGGTAAAGGATTGATAGCTATTGTAGCAGAACCAGTCATATTGCTGGTGCAACCTGTTGTAGCGTTGGTAGCTACCACAGTATATACACCTGCTGCTGTGCGTAAACCGAAATCAAGAGCGCTGCCGGTACCTGAAACAGGTGCGCCGGAAAGCGTTGTGCCAATCATCAACTGATAGTTGATACCTACAGTTGAGTTGCTTAATGTAATATGAGTACCACCTGTTCCTGCACAATAGTTACCACCACCACCGATAACAAATGCGGTTGGCAATGGATTGACAGAAATGGTCACACTTCCGGTCATGTTATTAGTACACAAAGTAGTTGTATCTGTTGCAACAACAGTATAAACACTTGGTACAGTAATCAGACCGAAGTCAAGAGCAAAGCCTGTACCATTAAGTAATGCACCGGTAACAGCGCCTGAAGTGTTGAACAACTGATACTTAACACCTGGAACAGAATTGCTCAGGTTAACATGCATTCCGGTACCACCTGAGCAATAACCGCCGCCACCTGTTACATTATATGCTACAGGCAATGGTTTAACTATTACTACTGTGCTACCTGTCATATTAATTGAACATGTAGTTGCCGGATTGGTTGCAACTGCAGTATAAGTACCTGCTGCTGTCTGTAATCCGAATGATAAAGCAGAACCTGTAGTTCCTGAAACCGGAGCGCCTACAGCAGTTGTGCCATTGTATAATTGATAATTGATACCGGTCACTGAGCCATTAAGGCCAATAGCAACACCTGTTCCACCTGCGCAGAAACTTGTGCTTCCGCCTGGTAAAACAATATTAACTGGAGGTAACGGATTGATACTGATTACCGGACTTCCCGTCATTGTACTTGTACATGAAGTAGTACCATTAGTACCTATAACTGTATAAGTACCGGCTGTAGTGAATAGCCCAAAATCAAGCACCCCGCCAAGACCAGCTACCGGCGCGCCAACGGCAAGACCTGTATTGTATAACTGATAATTGATACCTATATCAGAACCGGCAAGACCAATGTGCAAACCTGTACCGCCAGAGCAGAAACCACCGCCACCGGTTATTGTATAAGTAACTGGTGTTGGAAGAACTGTAATGGAAGCACTACCGGTCATTGCGTTAGTACAAAGAGTAACTGTATTTGTACCTACTACAGTATAAGATCCGG
Organism: uncultured Bacteroidota bacterium; assembly: GCA_903903635.1. Taxonomy (GTDB): domain Bacteria; phylum Bacteroidota; class Bacteroidia; order Chitinophagales; family Chitinophagaceae; genus Nemorincola. The sequence goes on along the minus strand of CAIUZK010000026.1, from coordinate 57,804 downwards.
CTATTGTCTGTGCAGGGAAACTGATTGCAGAACCTGTACCGGCAACTGCTGTTCCTACTGCAACACCACCTCTGAACAACTGGTAATTGATACCTGAAGTTGAACCTGAAAGACCGATTACCTGGCCTGCACCACCGGCACAATAAGCGCCGCCACCGGCAACTGTTACATTGAAAGCAGTAGGTAATGGATTTACATTTATTACTGAACTACCGGTCATACTACCAGTACATCCTGTAGTTACAATCTGAGCAACTACAGTATAAGTACCACCAGCAACCATTAATCCGAAATCAACCGCAGAACCTGTACCACTTGCTGCGCCATAAATGGTAGCACCGTTATACAAAGTATAGTTGGTACCGGTTACAGAACCGCTCAAACCTACATGCACACCTATGCCACCTGTACAATAGCTACCTGTAGTAGGTGTAACTGAGAACAAGGTTGGAGCAGGATTAAGTACAACATTTGCACTCAATGACATATTGCTTGCGCAACCAGATCCGCCATTTGTAGCGACAACTGTATACGCGCCCGGAGTTGTTTGTAAACCATAATCAAGTGCCGCGCCGGTTCCTGGCAGGTTATAGCCTGATCCGGTAACCAACACACCACCTCTGTATAACTGATAATTCACACCTGCCTGAGAACCATTAAGACCAACACTAACACCAGCGCCTGAAGGGCAGATACCACCACCACCGGTTACTGAGAATACAGTTGGATAAGGATTAACAGTGATTACAGATGATCCACCCATAATAGTTGAACAACCAGTTGTATTGTTAGTAGCCTGAACTGTATATGTTCCGCCTACTGTCATCAGACCGAATACAAGCGCTGAGCCTGTACCTGCCTGAACTGCACCTGTAACAGGAACGCCAGAAAGCAGTAACTGATAAGTTACACCAGTCTGTGAACCGCTCAATCCAACAGTAACACCTGCACCACCTGCACAATAGCCACCTGCTGAAGGTGTTACTGTAAATGGTGTTGGTAATGGATTGATGGATACCGTTACTGAATTAGCCATTGGCCCTGTACATGTTGTTGATGTATTATAACCGGTTATTGTGTAAGTACCGGCGGTAACAAGGCCGAAGTCAAGTACAGCACTTGTACCTGATATAGGACCACCAACCGGAGTAGTACCATTGAATAACTGGTAGTTGATACCAATCTGAGATGAATTCAGGTAAATGTGAACGCCAGTACCACCAGCGCAATAAGCGCCACCACCAGATGTTGAAACAACATATGGAGTTGGTAACGGATTGATAACAACAGTAGATGTACCAGTCATATTAGTTGCGCATGGCGTACCACTTCCTGCAACTACTGTATAAATTCCTGCACCAAATACGGCAGGGAAATTGAATGCGAAACCTGCACCTATCAATGACGATACAGGTGTTGTACCATTAAATAAGGTATAACTCATACCTGCATTCGATCCGGTAAGACCTACTATAACACCTCCTGTAGTACCTGAGCAGTAAGAACCGCCACCAGTCATACTATATACGCTTGGAGGAGGTGTAACAGCCACCAGTACGGTTGCAGTACAACCTGTTGAAGCTATGGAATATGAAATTGTTGTTGTACCTATCGAAACACTCGTAACCACACCTGTAGTATTAACAGTAGCAACACCGGTTGTACTGCTGCTCCAGGTACCTCCTGGTGTAGCATCAGCCAGCACTGTTGTGTAACTCATACACATACTGGGAGTACCGGTAATAGCCGATAATGCATTTACAGTCATCGGGAATGATGAAGAACAACCTGTAGGTAATGTATAAACAATTGTAGGATTACCTGATGCTCCGCCCGTTACTATTCCGGTAGCAGGATCAACTGTGGCTAGTGAGGTATTGGAACTGGTCCATGTACCACCACCTGGTGAAGAGCTCAATGCGGTTGTAAGGCTTCCGCACACAGTACCTGAACCTGTTATTGCAGATGGCTGCGGATTAACTGTTACAACTCTGGTGCTGAAACAGCCTGTAGACAATACATAAGTAATAGTTGAAGTTCCGGTGCTAACACCAGTGATAACACCGGTAGCTGCATTAATGGTAACTGCGGCCGGATTGCTGCTGCTCCATGTTCCGCCACCTGGTGTAGATGATAAAGTGGTCACAGTTCCGGCACATATTGATGCAGTTCCTGTAATAGCAGTTGGCGCTGCATTCAGTGTCAGACCAAGTGATGAAGATACTGCGGCTGTAGCGCTTGGTACACATCTTACACTGTCTCTGAAGTATACAGTTCCTATAGATGAAATTGCAGGCAGATAACTTGCATTTGTTGCTCCGGCAATATTTGTAAAGCCGGTTGTTGGACTACTTGATGTCTGCCATTGGTAAGTAAGACCTGATCCAGGTGCTGATGGCTCACCAACATTAAACATATTTGCAGTAAATGCGCTACAACTTGCTATTGGTGTTGCACTTACTATACCAGCAGTTGGAACCCCGGTACATGGAAGAGCGCCACCAAGTATTACGCAGGTATAATCACGAACATCACCATAAGTAATTGCTGTTGTTGGACATGGGTTCATGCCCGGATAAGTTGTTGCACCGCAACAGTTGTAGTTACCAACTACCCTCATGCGGAAACTGCCTGAAGGAGCACCTCCAGGTATTGTCAATGTAATAACAGGAGAAGTACTGCTGGTTGTGCTTAATCCATAACCACCCACACTTTCAGTTGATTCGAAAATTCCGTTATTATTAAAATCTATCCATACCTGTGCACCCATAGAACTTGGGTAAGAACCACCCGTGTTTAAGGTACATGAGTAGGTAGTATTTGAACTCAATGTAACTGTGTAAGAAGCTGTCAGATTCTCATATCCGGTACCGGTACAAGCAGTAGCATCAGCTATCGAACCGGATGTACCAATTAATGACTGTATCCTCATCCACATTGAATAAGATGAACATGCTGCACTTGCCGAAGAGAATGTAGGTGTACAACTTGAAGCAGCCATAGCCCCTGCTGAATAGGTTGCTGTTACCGGTGTAGAATTTACCGCAGCGCCTGTGCCGCAGCTAACCTGGCACCTGAATTGCGTAGTGGCAAATATTCCGGTAAAGATGGCTGTGGCATAAATTCCATTGGCAATATTATTCCAGGTAGTACCTCCGTCTGTAGAGTACTGCCACTGGAACATTAATCCACCAACTGCTGAAACGCCGGGAAGGCTAAGTGTAAATGTTGTAGCACCACCGCCCGATGTTGGAGTAACAGATGCCGCGCCTGGTGTAGGTGCGCCAGAACATGCTGTAGCTACGCCACTTCCTGAAACAGGTACGTTTACTGTTGCTGGTATTCCACCACCTGTAACGGTAACGTTTCCGGTATATGAACTTACTGCAGTCGGGTTAAACTGAACATATACATTCTTACTAGTCAAAGTACCTCCTATATAAGGTACAAAAACGCTGTTACTCCATGTACTTCCTGTTGTAGAAACCTGGTAATTGGCAGGCGCTGTAACTGAAAGCAAACCAACACCTGGAGTCAGGGTAGTCCCGGTTAAAGATGTATATGCCACAGGCACCGAACTTGTACCCACAGTAACATTCCCAAACGGACTTACACTGGTTGCAGCAAGCGATCCTGTTGGAGGAGGAATAATAACTTTATAATCCCTTGTATTTCCGTAATAATAAGAAGAGGTCGGACATCCTGTCATACTTGGATAGTTCGGCTCACTATAGCTTGTAGGCGCATAAACACCTTCAATTCTCATACGATGAACACCTGGAGCAGCGCCTGCAGGAAGTGTAATAGTGCCGACCGGTGTAGTTACGCTATATGCTCCTTGTGCAAAACCACCAACTGTTTCTGAAGATTCCATTACACCATTATCATTAAAGTCTATCCATACCTGAGCTGCAAATGAACTGTAATAAGATGTGGAAAGACCATAGGTAATACTGTAGGTCGTACCACCCTTAAGTGTTACATTCATAGAACCAGTATTATCCACATAATTTGGTCCACATGCTCCTGGATCCGAAATTGATCCTGCAAATCCTATTAATGAATTGATACTGCAACTCATCGGATAGCTGGAGCAATTGTACATATAAACTGGTGTACATGAAGACCCAGGCATAGTAAATGTTGCTGATACTGTACCTGATGTAGCCGAAGAAGCGCCACAACTTACCACACACTGGAACCAACTGTTGCCTGCCAGACCTGAGTAAACATAAGATTGCGTATTGGCGCCACCGATATTTGTCCATGGGCCTGTTGAAGAAGTAGTTGATACCTGCCACTGGTATGTGATACCACCACCTACAGTTGCACTTGGCACATTCAATGTAAAATTGGTACTACTGTTTCCAGAAGCTGTTGTTGTTCCGTTGATGGTAGCAGCGCCGGCAGTAGGTGTACCTGAACATGGGTTGGTACCAGTACCGCTTAAAGGCACATTTACGGTTGCAGCAAGACCGCCGCCTGATATTGCCAGGTTACCGGCATATGAAGTAATCGCTGTCGGATTAAATTCTACAAAAAGTATTTGAGAAAATGTACTTCCAACATACGTATAAGTTAACGGTGTTGAACTCCAGGTACTACCATCCAATGAAATAAGGAAATTCGCCGGAGGAGTAAGGGTAAGCGCAACACCTGTTAAAGCGATACCGGTAAGATTGGTAATCATTGGCGCTGATGTAGTAGATACCGAAACCGCCCCGAATGCAAGTGATGAAGGAGCTGCTGTAACCGTAGGAGGTAACGGAGTAATACTTACAAAACCATTACCTGACTGGTAAGCAGGAGTTGTAGTAGCGCTAAGCACACCGGTACCGGCAAGATTCGAGGAACCGCCGCCGCCGCCGCCATATGCTCCGGTACCGCCACCATACCAGCCGCCGCCGCCGCCGCCTGAATAACATTGGCCACCTGTGCAATTTCCTCCCTGACCGAAAGTTCCTGCAGGTGTACCATAACTGGTTGCACCAGAGCCACCAGCAGTCTGGGTTCCGCCAGATCCGCATAATGATGGGGTTGGTGCGCCAGGGCTACCCTGATAACCTACACCACCTATAAGGCCGCCACCATCGCCGCCCTGCTCTGTATTGTTGCCATAATTATAACCTGCGCCACCGCCACCGCCGGCAACCAGGTATTCATTGGTTGAAGAAAATGCTCCGGATGCTTTACGGATGTCGGACATACCGCCACCGCCGCCGCCGTATCCATAACCGGTACCGCCGCCATTGGCCCCGCCAGCTCTTGCAGAGCAATAGCTATATGCAGTTCCTGCGCCACCCACGTTGATGTACAACACCTGCCCCGCAGATACGGTAAGTGTAGCCTGTACTCGGCCGCCCTTACCTCCAGGTGCGCCAGCTCCGGAAGCGCCACCCTGTGCTCCGGCCATATCAATGGTAACGGCCGAATAGCCGGACCCGCAAGTGAATGTATAGGCCCCCGGGGTACTATACGTCGTTGTTTGCGCGATAGCGTTTAGCGTAAGTATGCTAAAACATGCCATCAATAGAGAAAAATAGACTTTCTTCATACCTGGATTTTTAAATAAAACGTTGAATTAATATTGAAAACGGTGCTGTACTACTTGATTTTACTGCAATTATTAATAAAAACTAAGCTCACAAGGTGATAGTAGGGTGGTAAAAAATACCCACGTTTTTAAGCGCAGGCACATAATTATGTTTTTATTAACTCTGCCAAGATATGCAATTTGTTCAATAAAAAAATTTTTTTTCTCCTTTTTTTAGACGAAATACTTAAAAATAAATTTTTACAGGGCGATTTGCCATTCCAATCGGTAATTGTTGATTTATGCCATCCAAATACTACTCAGGAATACCATTTATGCCCTAATTCATTAATTTTCAGCTAATTATTCATTTATTGCTTTATGTGTTAATACAAAAGTACATTTTGTCTTTAAAACTGATTCTAATCATGAAATTTTAATGAAATGCTGGTTTGCTCTTCTGAAATTTATTTTCCCCTCAATAACCTTATAAATTTTAATTTTGTCAGAAATCAGTCATTTTTATATCGCTATGTTCAAAGCAACCAGCATAAAATTCACTTCATGCTAAAAGCCATTGGTTTCGTTTTAACTTTACTACTAGTACCTGTATTGATCTTCGCCCAGGTTACTCCCAAGGAAGCCAGTATACTCAATTACCGCATGATCGGGTTTTCATTCCCGGCCAAAAATAAACCACAGAATTATATTCTTGAAATTGCTTCAGGTAATCTGAATAATGAAAAACAATTCAAAAAAAACATCATCAAGACTGTACATAGCAAAACCAACAAAGTTATTGCCGAAGTCCCCTGGTTTGGTTGCCAATACACATGGCGCATAGTGCCTGAGGCTGAAGCCAAAAGCCAGACAGGCGCTGTTTTCTTTCACTTTTCAACAGGCACTATTCCCGAGGTAGACACCTCCAAATCAAGACTTAGGATCACTACCTCAGCGCAGCAATTTAAAGATGCTTACATTATACTGGATGGAACGAAGGTTATTTATGATATGGCAGGGAAGCCTGTCTGGTATCTCCCGCTTATTGAAGGTAAAAATATAGAGCCACGCGACCTTAAAATCACCTCACGGGGTTCATTAACTTTCATCCAGAGCGATGCCTGGGAAACAACGATTGACGGATCAATACTTTGGAAGGCTCCAAACAACGGGGCTATCAGCGGCGAAAACAGAGAGTACTACCACCATGAATTTACAAGACTCAGTAACGGGCACTATATGATCTATGCCAATGAAAACTTATTCTGCACACTGCGCAGCAATAATACTATCAAAATAAATTTCGAAGACCGTACTTCTGTTCCTAAATCCGTATTTGGTGTTTTGGCTGAGTATGATGCTGCCGGTAATATTGTATGGCAATGGAAAACATCGCATTACTTCGAAGAATCGGACCTTAAATATTATGTTTCCCGTAACAACCGCCCTATTATCGACCTGTTTCATGAGAACTCATTTTATTTTGATGAGCAAAACCAGATCATTTATATTAGTGTAAAATACCTGAACCGGATCATCAAAATAAAATATCCTGAAGGTACTGTGCTCAATAATTATGGTGAACTGTTCAACCCCGGCGTCTCCAATGCAGACAATCATATGTTTTGTGATCAGCACAGCATCAGGCCAGGACAAGATGGGTACATCTACCTTTTCAACAATAATGTTTGCAATCCGGGAAGTTATCCTTCTGTAATAAAATTTAAGGAACCGCAAACTGCAAATGAACATCTGAACAAAGTATGGGAATATGAGTGTGCCAGTAAGGAGCATGGCCCTGAGGGGTATCCTTCAGGGGGTAATGTGCTTGAATTGCCCGATAAATCTGTATTTATTTCTACAGCAGGACCCGATAATAAAATATTGATCGTGAAGCCGGATAAGACGCTGATCTGGGGCGCTGCAGCAGAAAGATGGAGTGAACCTGATAATAAATGGTTACCTGTACCAAGCTACCGTGCCAGTATCATTCTTTCAAAGAAAGACATGGAACAACTTATCTGGAGCGCATCAAAGAAATAATATTGATCTCACCCCCGCATCTTCCTGCTTTTCAATTATCAATATAGAAAACTCAATATGGCTGGCGTGTGTTACGCCGAAAACAACCCACTACAGCTTTCCTGGCCTTGTCACTAGTCCTGATGCCATCCTCCTGTTACCACATTTTTAGCCGATTTGCCTTTGGGGCACAAAAAGTATTGATACACATATCGCCTATTGATTACCGGCTAAAATATCACTGGTAAATTATGCGCTTTATGGTAATCTATTATCGGTTTATAAGGACCGAATTTGTGCTGTGTTGCAGAGAATGTATCCACATAAGGCCCTGCTTCGTAATCTATAGCTTTGTACTTAAAATCAAGGTAATCAGGAATGTTTTTATCTTTCTTCTGGGGCCGGGGATGAATACTGCCGTCATTCACATATGCAGCCACATCTATAGCTTGTTCATCAGTCAGATAAGGTTTGCGCCAGGTAGCCTTTTTATCCGGCATATTGGCTTTGATAAATCGCGCAAGTTTAAGAACCCTCGACGGACTGGACCCATTCTGATAAGATTTTTCGCCCCACAACGGAGGAAATACATAACCGCTTGAATCAGGCTTCCATACACCTCCTCCATTTATACCATGACACGAGGCGCATTCCTTCAGAAAGATGGCCTCCCCCTTGTGCAGATCTGCCGGCCTGTTGGGATATTCCAGTTCCGGCATTTCATCACCTTTCACATGTTGTCCTATGGGTACATTTGCCGATAGCCATTTGAAATAACATACCATAGCCACAATCTCCTTGCTGTCCAGCGGCAACGGACTACCATTATGTGGTCTTTCTACACAGTTATTAATGCGCTCACTTAAGGTTAATACTTTATTTTCACGCCCCCTGTACTGAGGATAACGGGCATGCGAACTGAAAAAATTAAAACCAAATGGCCGGGTCCCCGCATCCAGGTGGCAATTGCCGCAATTCATTTTGTTGCCCAGATACTTGCCTGCTATTCCATCAGGACCAATATACTTCGATGTATTCACGATCAGGTCCCTGCCATATCTCACCATATCACCAAACTGGTCATGCGGTATGGTTGATGTATCGGGGGGCACAAATACGCCTGTATCTTTGGCCACATCCTTCCCGTTGTTTGTCTGTGTATTTAAACCGGTATTGCATGCGGGTAACAAAGCTGAGATACAAAATGCGCAAACAATCAACACCGTCAATAATGACTTACCGGGGATAAAAAAATTTTTATTCATAAACATCATTTTAGTTATCCAACATCCCAGCCCAGATTCACTTTACAAAACTAGCAATTTCGGGCCATTGCTACCTGTTTGCATGTTAATTTTTAAAAAAAGTCTGAATATTTAATAAATGAAGGGAGTTTATCCCTCGGATAAACTCCCTTCATTTATATCTCACGAGAATGATCCTTATTCTCCAAGGCTCAGGTGCATTACTGCACGCCTGTTCTTCAACCTGTTTTCAGGTGTATCGTTTGGCGCAACAGGATTCTCTTCCGAGTGTCCTACTATTTTGATACGTTTAGGATCAATACCCATATTTACAAGGTGTTGTTTCACCGCTTTTGCACGGTTCATAGACAGCACTTTATTATGAGATTTAGAGCCTGAATTATCTGTATAACCATCTACGATTACAAAAGATTCAGCCTGGTCGTTCAACCTCTTGGCAGCTTCTATAAGTGTAGGATAAGATGACTTATGTACAATGGTACGGTCTACTTCAAACAATATTGGAGTAGATACCTTGCTGTCATCGTTGGCAGCAGGTGGTGGTGGTGCAGGGCAACCATGATATTCTGCAACGCCAGGCACAGTCGGGCAGGCATCTTCATTATCAGGTATGCCGTCTCCATCAGTATCAGGACATCCCTTGTAGATAGCAAGTCCTGCCTTATCCGGACAAAGATCATCCTTGTCAATAATACCATCGCCATCCCTATCAGGACAACCCTTGTATTTTGCAAGACCCGGAGTATAAGGACAAGCATCATCAGCATCCGGAATACCATCTCCATCACTATCCGGACAACCATGGAACTTAACAATACCCGGTACATGAGGGCAGGCATCATCAATATCAGCAATACCATCACCATCACTATCCGGGCAACCATTGAACCTGATTGAACCAAATACATCAGGACAACGATCAAGCCTGTCTGGTATTCCGTCGCCATCGCTGTCTTTGCCTTTGCCGAGGTATATCCTAACACCTGCGTTCAAACCATACGACATATTCGTTACATCCTTGGTAGTACCAAGAACAGAAGAATAATCACCCAGCTTATTTGTAAGCATATTGCCTGTAGCAGCAGTGGTGTTGCTAAATGGCTGATAAACAAAATAAAGCCCCAGATTAAGAGCAACCATGTCGGAAAAATAATAATTCACACCTGGCTGAACCAACAATCCTACTGATCCGGTAGTATAGGATACACTACCTGAATTTTTATTTGGTTGTATGCCTAATCCTACGTTATAGCCTGCATTACGCAGTGTATTGTTGAAATAGTTATTTACATCCTGTCCCGGGTTAACCCTTACATACTCACTTTTGGTGATGATATGATCCTGGGTTGCTGATGGATTAGGAGTATTATCAAAAACTGCGGTAACATCTGTTCCTGTTCCTACAAGTTTATAAACCGCCTCGTAATTGAAGTTCGCATTGCTGTTGTACATGCTCTTCATCTGCAGGTTAAACAATGCACCCGCATCTGCAGTTATGCCCCATCTGTTCGAAAAACGATGCTTGTACTTAAGCAACAAAGGGATATTCATATTCGATATCCTGAGCTGCTCTTTTATTGGACCATTAGCAGTGATTAGCTGCCTGAAAGTACTGTTGTTATTGTCTGTAGACTGATATTCAACATGGTACTGATCAAGCTTTGCATCTCCCTGCTCTTCCAGATACATAAATCCGACGCCTATTCCAAAGTTGTTTTTGTGCCCGAAGAAATAAGCAAGCTGAGCATCAAAACCATAGGCTATACCATTAGAGAAGGTAAGCTTTCCGGTATTGCTTACACTGGAAATACCATTGTAATAATTACCGATATTATTAAGCGAAGAATAGGTTTGTGATGCTCCGCCACCAAGCAGATTAACATCAACAACCCATCTTGATAAAAGCGCATCCTGGGCAAAATGCTTTGGCTTCCATATTGAATCAACCTTATTATTATTCGCAGGATCCTGAGCTATAGCTGAATAAGCCATATTAGATGCTAACAGGATAAAAAACAATCTTTTCATCTATGCGGTTTTATATTGTACAAATTAATTTTTAACAAATCTTACTGCGCCTACCTTAACTCCATCATGATAGCTTACCAGCATATAAATACCTGCCGGTAAGGAGGAAACATTAATCATTGACTTATGGTCTGTAACTGTGTTGCTCTGTAATTTCTGACCGAGTAAGTTCATGATTTCCAGATCATAGCTGCCCGTAAGTGTAGAATTGATATCTACATTCAGCATTTCATTTGTTGGGTTTGGATAAACCTTTATACCAACCTGGTCAGATGAACCAACCGGGGTAACTCCTGATGGAATATTGAAGTAAGTCTTCTGGAAACAACCGTTGCTCTTTTTGGTAATTACCCAATAATATTTGTAGGTCAGATCTGGTGAATTATTGAAGTAGTTAGGATTAACCTCACCTGCCAATAAAGTTGAATCAAGTGTGATTGCATCATCATAACCCCACTGGTAACTGTCGAAATCATTCTGTAAACAGATGAACTGACCATTATAATAAACCACCTGTGGCATATCAGAAACATCACTCCCAACTGATACAGTGAAGGTATTATTGGTTACACAACTGAAGCCACTCATGTGGGTATTCAATGTTACAACCGATGTACCCGGAGTTTTGAAATCAATCAGGCTGTACTGGTGGCCACTACCCTGAGCATAAACTTCAGCATTGGTAGCGCTCCAGAAATAATACTGACCAGCCGGTGCAGGCATTGATGTTCCGAAATTCTGGAACATTGTATTGCTGCACTGTGTGCCACCAGGATGAGTGGAGATCGGAGCTGCTACAGGTGATGGATTAACCGTAACAATAAGTGATTGATGGTGAGAGCAACCATTTGCAGTAAGCTTGATATCATAACCAGTTGTAACCGGTGTAAGCAAGCTATCTGTCAGTGTTTCTATTATTGATAATCCGCTACCGGTATCAGTTGCAGGTGCAATGTACCTAACTTTAGCTCTGCTCCAACTAAAGGTAGTACCGAAGGTATAGCTGGTTGGACCATACATAAATGGTGTGCCGCTACATACCGAAGGAGCTAAATCAGATGACAACACCGGTGTTGGATGAACTACCACAACAACGTTCTGTGTGTTGGTACAGCCGCTGTCATTTATCGTATACTGGTATACAACATTCAGATTGTCATTAGTTGTGTTGGCCAGTTGTTCGTTAGGGTTTCCGGTACCAGCGCCTGCAGGTAACCCTATACCCAGTACAAATGGACGAACCCACGAGAACAAAGTACCTGAAGTAGCCGATGTTGGTGTATAATTGAAGATAATGCTGTCGCAGATTGATGGTGGTGTCAGAGAACTGGTCAGCAACAATTTTGGAGCTACATTAACCGAAACATTTTCTGTGTTCCAGCAACCATTAGCTTTCAGTGTATCCACATAAACTATCGTAACAGTTGCTGTAGTATGGTTTACCAGATATTCACTTATTGTATCGCCTCCGTTGGCTGCCAGGTTACCAGCTATTGCCGCGCGGCTCCAGGTAAAGGTAGTACCTGTTGTAGCGCTACCCGGAACATAGGTTACCAGTGTGCTGTCGCATCTCCTTGGTGTTATTGTGTGTGGCGTATTCAGCAATGGCTTTGGATTAACAGCTACCGAAACAACCTGTGTGTTCTGGCAACCATCTATCGTAAGTGTATCTACATAATAAACTGTATGTGGATCCGGAGTATAATTTACAAGAATTTCATTCATGGAATCGATACCGGAAGCATATGGGTTTGTAATTCCAGATACCGTAGCCCTGCTCCATGAGTAAGTAACACCGGCAGTAAGGCTGTTAGGTACATAATGGAATACAGTACTATCGCATATTGCCGAAGGTGAAAGAGTTGTAGATAAGGTTGGTTTTGGATTAACGACAACGGTAACATTCTGTGTATCCACACAACCATAAGCCTGAAGTGCATAGATGTAAATTACCGAAAGTTGATTAGTCGAATTATTTACCAATGTCTCATTAGGATCATCCATTCCAAATGCCGGTGAATTAGCAATGCCTACAACTGTATCGCGCATCCAGTTAAAAGTTGTTGTAGATGTTGCACTTGCAGGAATGTAAGAGAAGTTTGTGCTGTCGCAAATTGAATGTGGTGTAAGACCACTGTTAAGCAATGGTTTAGGATAGATGGTAAGTGTAAAACTGTTTGAACTTCCCGTACATCCATGCGCACTGGTCATTACTGTAACCACAGAAGTTATCGGCTCAGCCGATGTGTCAATACCATGGAATGAAAGAATATTGCCTGTGCCCGCAGCGCCGATACCTATGCTTGCATCACTGCTGGTCCAGGTAAAGGTAGTACTGTCAACATTACCCGTAAAGATTATGTCTGTTGTAGTCAAACCGTTACATACTGCCTGGTTAGCTGATGCATTAACATTCGGAGTAGGATTAACATTAATTGCAAACGCTGTTGGTGTGCCCGGACAACCATTAATAAATGGAGTAACGTTAATGGCACCATATATAGGAACATAGCTTGTATTAGTTGCAGGGAATGAAATAATATCACCTGTACCGCTAAAACCTAATCCTATAGAATTGTCACTGTTTGTCCAATTGAAGATTGTTCCCGGATAAGTCCCACTAAATACTACAGGAGTTGTAGACCCTCCGTTACACAATGTCTGGCTGGCAATGGCAAATACATCAGGTATTGGATTCACCGTACCTTCCCACATTACATAACAACCAGTAGGCAAGGTATAATATATAGTATCAATGCCTAAGGATACTCCGGAAACTTCACCGCTTATCGGATTAACCGTAGCAACCAGATCATTACCGCTGGTCCAGCTACCAGTAACTGTTGGATCAATTAGCATTACTGTTGTACCCATACAAAAATTACTGGTACCAGAAATAGGTGATGGTAAAGGGTTAATTGTAAAATCTGTAGTAGAATAACAACCTGTCGGAAGTGTATAGGTTATTACTGAATAACCTGCTGTTACACCGGTAAGAACTCCTGTCGGAGCATCAACTGTTGCATTACTGTTGCTGCTCGACCATGTACCAAGCGGTGAACTGTTATTTAAGCTCGTTGTACCACCACCTTCACAGGTGCTTGCAATACCCCAGATAGCTGAAGGCAACGGATTTACTGTTATGGATGCTGTTGCTGATATACCACCGCAAGGATTAGATTCCAAATAGGTGACAGTTACTGTGCCACTGGCAACACCAGTAAGTACACCTGTTGAAGAATTGATTGTTGCAACTGCAGTATTACTGCTAACCCATGTACCTCCGCTGGCACCAGGATTAGATAAAGTTATTGTTGAACCTGAGCAAACATTGGTAGGACCAACTATAGTTCCTGGATTTGTACATAATACAGTAATTGATACAAAACCATTGCCATTAGCTGCTGAATATCCTTGAGTATGCGTTATCTCTGTTACTATTCCGTTAGGTGCTGCCGGGTAAGATGATCCTCCTGCACCAGCTCCGTCGCCAGCAGTACCACCATTTCCTCCCCACCAGCCGGCACCGCCGCCGCCATCAGAATAACAAGTACATGATCCTCCTTGCCCCTGAGTTCCTAAAGCAGAACCTGTTATGCACGAAGGCCCTGTTTGGCCACCTCCACAAGCGCCGCCAACTGTTGTTAATGATGGATATGATTGTCCTGTGCCACCTACAATTCCTCCACCTGCACCGCCAACAGGACCAAAATCACCGCCACCACCACCTGCACCAGCTACAATTAGTACACTTGATGCATACGATCCGGATGTAGAAGTACGGATATCCGATTCACCACCGCCGCCTGCACAGAATGAAGATCCTACTGCACCACCTACGCCACCACCGTTCCATCCACCAGGGCACTGAGTTCCGATATTTAGGTTGTTTGCACCTGCACCACCAACATATACATGCAATGTTGTACCTGGCGTTACATTCATAGTACATTGCACCCTGCCGCCAAGAGCCCTTGTGCCACCTGTGGTACCTGTCCATGAGCAACAAGGCCATCCGCCTGCACCGCCATACATATCTACGGCCACTTTTGTTACTCCCGCAGGTACAACATAAGCCTGCGGACTACCGTTAATTCCACTGGCATCTGGTCCAATGATACCGTTAAATGTGAAGTTGGTAGTTTGTGCGAAAACGTTCAAACCAAATCCTGACAAAAGGGCAATGAGAATGATCAGTTTTGAGGTGTAAACTCGTTTCATATTACAGTCAATTTAAACAAATTATAAGAAATTAAAATGATTTTTTTGCAATCGCCTTATATATATTGATTTTGGCTGGAATACAGATATTCTTTGCCTCCATAAATAATAGTTTTGCAATAATTCGGCAAAATTAGGTAAAAATTGGTCAATTGCACCAAATTTTCCTTACTACTTTATATTGGTAACAATTCAATCTTTATAATTTAACCTTTATTTAGTCTATTACTATCCGGTCACCCTTTAAATAGGGGACAATCGGATGCAAATCGGCTGTAGCGCAATAGGCCATATCTGCCTGCAACCCATAAGCAGACAACCTTTTATAGTGGGAACTTTCTTTGAGAAATTCAATATAATTACCTCCGGATGAGTCATGCAAATGCCGTGCGGCTCTGGCGCTATCGCAATTTATGTCAAATGTATCCTGCAACCTGCTGATAACAGCGCCTGCAAATAATGTATCCTCAAGGTTAAAACGGTCTTTCCAGGAAGCACACCCCAATAATACAGGCTCATTTTTTTTGCGCAAATAATCTGATATAGCAGTAAGGTTAAGAAATGATCCTATCAGAATCTCCGATGCCCCTTCTACCATATGCAATAACCGGGTACCATTTGTTGTGGTAAGAACCAGTGTTTTGTCTTTAATAAATTCTTTAGGATACTCTGATGGAGAATTACCATATTGTAATCCCTCCGCAATTTTCCCGTCTCTTTCTCCTGCCGTAATGCTGTTGGGAATTGTGTTACCTAATTGTATGCATTCAGCGACTGATGCCACCGGTATTACACATTTTGCTCCATTGTGCAATGCAGCAATTATGGTTGATGTAGCTCTGAAAACATCAATAATAATTACGGTTACCCCTTTTGTATCATACAAATGAAGCAAAGCCGGTGACAGACAAACTTCAATCCTTGGTTTTATCACATTTATCATTTAAAAAACGCCTGCAAGATAATCCCTGCAAGATAATCAATAAGGAACGTTGATGAAATAAGTTCCACCATATTGCGAAGTTATATTTCTTTTTTATGAGGCGTAAAATCTGCGAATAATGAATTATTTAAAGACTTTTACAACGAAATAAAAATGGGATAGAACGAGTAAGATGGTGGGAGTTATTTCATCATCGTTCCTAATAAAAAGCCCCGGAAATTCCGGGGCCCCAACTATTTTGCAGTAATAATAATTTTATTAAAATCTTATGAATAGCATTATTCACAAATTAGTACACCCACATATCATGCTCTTTGTTGAAGATCTCTTCAGCGGCATGCTGGCTTTCATACAAAGTTTCCATTGGGCTCATACCATTTCCCAGTTCCTTGAAATCAGCCTGGTATGGATTGCTCATCTTGGTAATTTTGCTGGAGAACTTGCGGCTTTCAAAGAATTCATCCCAGGTGTAGCGGGCTACATCATTTTCCGGATTGTATACCTCATATTGAGCCAAAAGACCACGAATATCCGGATAATGCAACCAGAACATGGCCTGCTGACCACGGAACTGGCCTTCTACAATTACATCTCTTACCGGAGCAATACCAACAATACGAACAATCATCTTGCCTTCGTTGCGATCAAATATCCAGTCTTCCTTGATCCTGTAGCTCTGAATAGTTTCAGGTCTGAAGTCTTTCTTAATGTACTTTACAATTTCATTACCAGATACCGGATCGATCATAGTTACTGTATCAATCTTTCCTGCGATCTGCTCCATTACTTCCTCTTTGGTCATAACAGTTGTAAAACGATCATCAGTAAAGCTACTGTATGCCTTGATCTTACCCCTCTTAATTCCATCCAGCAATATTTCTATGAACATACCACCACCGGAATTTTCATCACCAGTATAGCGGAATCCTACGTTTTGTTTTTCACGCGTATCTATCTCTCGCCAAACACGTTTTTTCCACAAGATATCATCTTCACGAAGGTGCTGCCATTGTATTGGAGTACTGTAATGCGGAACAC
This sequence comes from uncultured Bacteroidota bacterium, assembly GCA_903903635.1. GTDB lineage: Bacteria > Bacteroidota > Bacteroidia > Chitinophagales > Chitinophagaceae > Nemorincola. Next base: position 40,754 of record CAIUZK010000026.1, on the reverse strand, counting down.
GGTCGTAGGCTCCATCCGGAGTCTTCGATGGCAGCCAGTCGGCCTTTACTCCAGGATAACCTGTACCCGAAATGGATGGGTCGGTTGTGCTGCCTGGCTGGGCATAACTAGCGGTCCCGGCAAATAAAATTGCCATTGAGGCCGTAATTCTGAATGTATTCAGGATGGTCATATCCTTATAATTTAGCAAGTTAATTAATTCAAAGTTATTATCAATCCAGGTATTGGACGAACCAATCCATCAGGTCCTACTGCCTTAATATCATCAATAAATACCCTGTCGCCAGCCTTGGCTGTAGACATAGCCTTCTCAATATTAGAACCATCAGAGAACCGAACACCATTTTTGTTGGCTGCAGGTAGTGGTCCTACAATATCCTTTCCTTTAGGCATCATCATGAATGAGAAACTGATAACCTTATACTTGGCATCAAATTCGAAATTCTCAAGCACGGCAGCCGGAGCTATCTGAGCACGGAATAATGCCGCATTCATTGCCCCTCCTGGTTTACCATTCAGCATTGCAACCGGATTAGGAATACGTTTTACACGTATCTTCATATTACCGACATTCTTAACACTACCTTCCTTGGACTTAGCCATAATGTTCACCAGAAAATTTTGGTCCGGAGCCTTAAGATCCTTAATTATAAACCTTCCTTTCTCACCGGTAATAGTACAACCTGTTGCCTGCAATGATACATCTTCTACAGAATATCCGGCTGCAGCAACGGTAACTGGATTTTCAACACCGATATAGAATACGTTCATCTTATCAAGTGACATAGATGCTCCTGTTGTACCTACCATGTATTTGAATTCCCATGGTTTAGATTCCTTACCGGTTTCTGTTTGCAGTTCAATATTACCACGCACAGTCTGCATACCTACACCTTTCGCAACTGTTTCCCATGGCACAATACCATTTACAGCAGGCTTGGTAGAACCACCACCTGCCAATACTGTTACAGTAGGTTTCTGGTCCTTGTTATAGGCTGCAAGTACAATAGATGCTTCAATCTTATCTCCTTCCAAGGCATAACTCAGCTTTGGCACCGCAAGTGCACCAATAGTATCAAACTTGATATCCTTTGCATGCGCTTCTTCAAACAGTCTGTTTAGTACAAGTGCCTCACTGCTACGTACGTCATTCTGGTATTTCGAGAAAAGGGCAATCGCTGCAATTGCCGGCATGTGCTCAAAGTTCTCAATATTCCATTCGCCTGTAGGATTGTGGTCATTTTTCTTAGCCGCAATTATACGCAATGGCATCACCGGGCTCAGCTTAATCGTATCAGCCCTGGTCAACTGGCTCAACATGAATTCCCTTAACCTGATAATTTCCTTCCTCATGGTATCACCACCCTTCATCTCAACGAGCAATTTTGTAGTTGCATCAATGTTATCCATTCTTGCAGGAATATGCAATGCTGAATCTTCAGGGTCCACATTATATCCACCTGCTTCTATGATGATCCTTTTCTTCCAGTTGTTGAAAAATTTCACCATGCTGTCTGCTTCCTTCACCACTGCATCAGCCTTGATACGGAATGGCTTTACTTTGGCCTCCTGGCCTGCTGCCTTCTCATTCAGCTTTATATCGTTGTATACCTCACTATTTTTCTGGTCTATCGATTGGTTAGACCTGTCAATACTGAGGCTCAAAGTCTTAAAGGCGTTGAGAATCTCATTTGATACGTTTAGGGCCAGCAGGGCTGTCAACACCAGGTACATCAGGTTGATCATTATCTGCCGCGGCTCTTTAGGTATAGACATTATTTAGCTTTTACTATGAATAGTTATTGTTTCTTCACTTACTATATTAACGGCCCTGCATAGCAGACAGCATATTACCATAAACCTGGTTCAAAGTAGTCAGGTTCTTGGCCAGAAGCGAAATCTGCTCCCTTGTATCAACTGCATCCTTAGCGCTCGAAGCCATTGCATCAGAAGCGTTAACCAGACTGCTGTAGAATTTATTCATTGCTTTCAGATGGTTATTTGCATCCGACAACTCAACTTCATAAATCGAATTCAAAGTACCCAGATTCTTAGATAAGACTACAACCTGATCGTGGAATTTGGTAGTATCTTCTGCGGCTTCATTGAATGCGCTCATTGTTTTGGTAGCGCCCATGAATGTATTCTTCATCTGGCCCAGTGCATCTGCCGCTTCACGTGCGCTCTGCGAATAAGTACCGGTTGCAGCCGTAACGTCAGACATATCCTTTATCTGGCCTACTGCCTTATTGAAATTCGTGAAATTATCACTCAGTTTCTTAAGGTTAGGTGTATTAATCTGAGCTTCTTCCAGCATCTTGTCAAGCGACTTGGTTGGTGGTTCACCTGGTTTTGGTAAATGACCACCCTTGATCCCTTTACGGTAAGCTTCAACGTGTGGACTTTCAGTGATGTCCGGATAGAAACGATCCCAGTAATAATCGGGGTGAGGTGGTATCAGGCCAAGCATAGCGAAGATAAATGCCTCGGTACACATACCAATCGTGAGCATTGTTCCTCCTCCCTGCCAGTGCTGGATCTTGAAAAGCGCCCCAAGAAGAACTATGGAGGCTCCAAGGCCGATAAGCAGGTTTTTTACGTATTTTCCCTGATTGGTTTCAAAATACAGAACTACTGGATTCATTTTTGCTAATTTTTCTTTGATTATTAATAGATGAATGTTTTGATACTACCTGATTGCCTTCCTGTTTGTAAGGGCCGGGTTAACTTCTGTGTATACGCAACGGAAACCAATATACGCCTTAGAGGTATCCTGATATTCATAGTCGCGTGTACTTACCTGGAGGTAATAGGCCACATCGCGCCAGCTTCCGCCACGCACAACCTTACGCCTTTCCCATGTAGCATCACCTGGCTGTACATTATAAGACACATCCGGATTGATGTCTGCCATCTGGTTGTAGTTGCCGCCCTTAAAGGCCGAAGAAGTCCACTCAGATACATTACCAGACATATTTTTCAAACCATAATCATTTGCCGCATATTTATCAACTGGCACAGTATAAAGTCCGCCATCTGCTGCATAGTTACCACGCTGAGGTTTGAAATTGGCAAGATAACAGCCTTTTTTATTGATGATGTAAGGACCGCCCCATGGATAAGGAGATTCGTTACGGCCGCCGCGGGCTGCATATTCCCACTCTGCTTCTGAAGGCAGACGGAAACGGCTTTCGGTATATTGCCTTTCTTTTTCACGCTCTGAACGCCATACCCTTGTACGCCAGTCGCAGAAAGCGTTACACTGTTTCCAGTTAACACCCACTACTGGATATTTGTTGAAGCCCTGGAACCAGAAATATTGCTGTGCTATCGGCTCATTGAATGCATAGTTGAACTGACGTATCCATACTGTAGTATCCGGATAAGATGGAACATCAAATGCGTTCACAAACTTTATCTGCGATTCTGTAGAATGCATTACCGAATTACGGTAATCAAACACAGAATAATGATACACAAACTTGCTCACATCATATGTCTTCACTCCCCAGCCCGAAAGCTCAGCAGGAATAAAGATTGAGGAAAGCTGATCCTGCAGCTCAGGATCTTTCCAGTTAATATGCTTGCTCATGTCGAGGCGCTGTGAGCCATCCGGCATGTCTTTGAAATTTCCAAGTATAGTATTGGCTACAGAGTCTCTTACCCAGTTGGTAAATTGTCTGTATTCCTGGTTGGATATTTCAGTGGCATCCATATAAAACCCTACCAACTGCACGGTATGTATGGTCGCGTCGTTACGGCCGCGGATATCTTCATCGCTGGCGCCCATTTTGAAGGAACCCGACGGTACATAGACCATGCCTATCGGCAATGGCGCTTTGTAATTCAGTCTCGTCTGATCACCTACTAATTGGCCATTGGAGCCCGATTTCCCGCAGCTTGCAGCAAGTACGAGCAATGCTAAAGCTGAGACCTTCAGGGAAGTTTTTTTCATACTACTATCTATTGTTTTTGCAATGTTGCAACTAAATAATTTCACCCTCTTCATACTTTCTTCATAAAACCGATGCACAATATTCAAAGTTTTTTCGAAAAATACAAGCTTCTGCAAAAAATTGTTAATTGTTTCTATATCTCCAACCACTTGCATTAACTAATATCATTATCCATTTTTTTTACTCCTCCAGAACCCGCATAACTGCTGCCACATTGCTTTCTGGCGACAAACACGCATGTCCGGAACAGACAAATATATACATTTTATCAGCAAAAAATTTATTTTCCAGTATCGGTAATTCAGATATTTCTTTTTGCAAAGTAAGGAAATAAGCCTGCGGAAGGTATTTTCCGGCCATTTCCAGCCGCGCTTCATTTGCCTTATTCCCGGCACACACCACCGTTTTCTGTCCCTTTATTTGCCGTTGCAATAATTGTCCCCAGTATCCGAATGAATAACTATGCCTTATAATCGTTTCTGCCATCGAATTGATCATCAGCTCCGATTGTGCTATCCAGTCACTCCTTTCCATACAAGCGCCACAAATCCACAAATTCTGAGCCATAACCGCATTAGCCGAAGGGGTAGCTCCGTCATAAATGTCCACCTTCCTCACCGGTATATCTTCCTGATATGCAGGTGTATAATAAAACATCCCGTTATCAGCCCCGAAATCAGCCATGATCTCTTCCACCAGTTCAGCAGCCATAAGCACCCGCGCATTATTACCTGTTGCGCTTCCCAGTTGCAGCATTGCCTGGGCCAGGTATGCCAGGTCGTCAAGTTTGGCAGGTATTTTTGCTATGCCATTCTTCCAGGTGTGATACCACTTGCCATCTATTTTATACTGAGCTATCAGCCAGTCCATATGTTCATCAGCACGCCTCAGATAATGGTCACTCAATGCCCTGTCCGCTTCATAAAACACAAGCCCGGCTTTCGATAGCGCGATACTCATCAGTGCATTCCACGACAGCAGGCATTTATCATCAGTTATCGGTCGCACTCTTTTGCTTCTCACGGCCAGCAGCATACGTTTCACTGCATCTATGCGTTGCCCTGCATCTTCAGTTGTTATGCCATGGGCTTCAGCTACTTTTGCCAAATCACTGGCCACATGCAGTATGTTGGTATCTTCCCAGTTACCATCAGGCTTCACACCAAAATAGGCTTCAGCCACTACCCTGCTCACCTCATCACAAAGCCCACCTTCTCCTGTATGTTGCTGCCCTTCAAATGCAGCCATCCACTCATCATATTGCCACGTATAAAACTTACCCTCTTCACCCTCACTATCTGCATCCAGCGCGCAATAATAACCACCCCTTACATCCTTCAGTTCCCGCTCCGCAAATGCTATGATCTCCTCAGTAATACGCTTGTATTTATTATCCCTGGTTACACTGTAGGCATCGCATAGCGAGCATATCAGCAATGCATTATCATACAGCATTTTTTCAAAGTGCGGAGCCAGCCATTCCCTGTCGGTAGAATACCTTGCAAAGCCCCCGCCAAGCTGGTCATATATGCCACCTGCAATCATGGCATCCAGGCTTACCAGCGCATGTTTCAATGCTGCTTCATAACCAGTAAAATGGTAGTGTTCCAGCAGGAAGCTTATAGCCATAGTACCCGGGAATTTCGGGGCATGCCCAAAGCCGCCCTTTTCCTTATCAGCCTGCTTCAGCAGATTATCAGCTATCTTTCTTCCTGCATCCGCATCCGGCACAGCATTATCACTGGCAGTCAGTTGCAACGATGCCTGTTTCAGATGCGCAAGCAGTTGCCCGCTCTGCGCCATCACTTCATCCTGCTGCTCTGTCCATACCTCATACATCCTGCCCAGCAGTTGCATCCACGAGGGCCTGTTGTATCCGGCCCTGGGCGGATAGTAAGTGCCACCATAAAACGGCGCCCTGTCCGGCGTTACAAACACATTCAACGGCCAGCCTCCATTTCCTGCAATTGCCTGCACTGCATCCATATACATATGGTCCACATCCGGATGCTCCTCGCGGTCTACCTTTATGCACACAAAGTGTTCATTCATAAAAGCAGCCACCACTTCATTTTCAAAACTCTCATGTTCCATCACATGACACCAGTGGCATGCAGCATACCCTATGCTCACGAGCACGGGCTTATGCCCGGCCCTGGCCCTTTCAAAAGCCTCATCCCCCCACGGATACCAGTCTACCGGATTATGCGCATGTTGCAGCAGATACGGGCTTTGCTCATTTATAAGTCGGTTCGGCATATCGCAAAGATATGTGCTTACCCCCTCATTGCCGCCATTATCGTTTCGCCCGCTTTTCATACACAACTTTTAAATAGCCCCTTTACAATAATAACGAACCATGATTGAAATTATTGTGCGAAATATTAACTCTTGGTTAATTTTATTTTGCAAGCCTGTTTTTATATCCAGAGGCAAATACGGCTTTACGACAACATGGGTCAAAGTAGGCCTTTATCTCAGCCTGTTTTTAGACATAACACTACAATGAACATTTAGTAGCAGGAAATTATCAGGGGAACCTCAATTAGAATTTGGCAAGTGGATAAGCCGGAAATAATACCATCAGGATTCAATAGCTCAACATCACTAAATGAAATTACCTCTAAGGGAGGTATCTCCCTTAGAGGTAACATGAACATCTGATAATTGCGCTTCTCTTTTTTTAGATCTTATTGACTCTCTTCTCATGCCTGCCACCCTCAAAAGCGGTTGCGAGGAAAGTAGTAACCATTTTCTCAGCCAGTTCAATGGGAACAAAACGGGCAGGAATACTAAGAACATTCGCATTGTTGTGCTGCCGGGCTAATGAAGCAAGCTCATCGGTCCAGCAGAGGGCTGCACGTATACCTGCATGTTTATTGGCGGTCATACTAACGCCATTACCACTGCCGCATACCAGTATGCCCGCCGCAGCTTTCCCCTCTTCTACCATGGAGGCAACAGGATGGGCAAAGTCAGGATAATCAACACTGTCCAGGCTATAGGCGCCTTTGTCGGCCACCTGCCAGCCTGCACCAACAAGCATTTTTATGATCGCTTCTTTATACTCAAACCCCGCATGGTCGGCACCAATGGCTATGGGGAGATTATGGTTGAAATTGTTGTTCATAAATTAATCGTCATTTTCTGCTTTACGTTTCTGCCTTGCATTATAAGTGCGTGTGCTTATCAGTACAGTTATTTCGTATAGAATATATAAAGGTATAAAAACAAGCAGGCAACTAAACAAATCGGGAGGCGTAATGATCTCTGACAGAATAAACAGGATCAGGAAGGCCAGCCTGCGCTGTTTGCGCAATAATTGAGGGGTAAATACGCCAATACGTGTAAGAAACAGAACCAGTATTGGCATCTCGAAAACAACACCCAGCGCCAATACCAGGGTACTGATCATGTCGAAATAGTTATCGAGTGTAACAATGTTCTGAACACTCGGACTTAACTGGTAATTACCAAAAAAATTGATCGCGTAAGGCGCTACAATATAGTAGGCAAACAGAACACCTGTAAAAAATAGCAGGGAGCACCAAAATACAATCCCCTTGGCCATTTTGATTTCAGAAGGCTTCAATGCCGGTTTGACGAACTTCCATAATTCCCAGAGCACGAATGGAAAAGCCAGAATGAATCCGAGCCACATAGAAATGGAAAGGCTCATCATAAATTGCCCGGTAACTGCGGTATTCTGAAATTTCATATTTACCTCGTGCAGGCAAAAAGCATCATAATGCATTAACCGGCCCAGGGCGCAAAACCACTTATAAGAAACAAAATTGGAATGAGCAGGGCCAAGGATTATTCTGTCAAAAATCACTTCAACCTTAATAAAAATGATAATTGCACCAATGAGAATAGCAGCCGCCGAGCGGATGATATGCCAGCGAAGGTCCTCGACATGGTCAAGAAAACCCATCTCCCCCTGAGGATTAGTATTCCTTTTATTTAATAAATTACTGAAAATGCTCAAAATGGTACTTTAGGCGGGCAAAGGTAGGGAATAGCTTGATTGGTTAGGTAGGTGGTTATTGTAAATTATAAATTAATTCAGGTTTTCATAATGTAAATTCTGAATTAGTGCAGTCTGATAATCAAATTTAGAGAGCAATACCAAATTCCCCTAACTTCGCACCCCGATGAATCTGGAAGTGTTGCAGGGTTTGTACCAAAATGATATCCGCTTAAAACAAATTGCGGCAGGGATCACTTTGCCCGGCCATAAATTAAGGATATACCTTGATAACCTGCGGGGGTCTTCAGTCAACTTTATTGCGGCGGCTTTATGGCAGAATACAGATGTAAACCATGTGTTTATTCTGAATGATAAGGAAGAAGCTGCTTATTTTCATAACGACCTGGAACACCTAACCAAGGGGCTGGATATTTTCTTTTTCCCTGATTCATTTAAACGCACAGGCTACTTCAATGAGTTGAACAGCAGCCATGTAATGCTGCGCACTGAGGCACTCACAAAGTTTACCGGCAAGCGGGTCAACAAAAAAGTGCTGGTTACCTATCCCGAGGCTTTATTTGAGCGGGTAGTCAATCCTTCATCCCTCGCTGAGAACATGATCAGCATTAAAGTAGGTGAAACACTTAAAGTAGAAGAATTATTACAGCACTTTGTTTCATTAGGCTTCAGGCGCGAGGATTTTGTGTACGAACCCGGCCAGTTTGCCATGCGGGGCGGCATTCTTGATATTTATTCATTCGGCAATGAGCATCCTTACCGTATTGAGTTGTTTGATACCGAGGTGGACAGCATAAGGATATTTAATCCCGAAACACAATTATCTGAACGGAAGCTGCTGCAGGTATCCATTTTGCCGAATATTGAAACGAAATTCGAAACCACCGAAAAAATTTCGCTGCTCGATTATCTGCCCGAAAACACCGTTATCTGGGCAAAGGACCTGTCTTTTACCATAGGCAGGTTAGCGAAGATGGCTGCCGACCTGCCCGAAAAAATGGAGATGGGACAGGTGGCTATCGACCATGAAGAAGAGATGCTGAAAGAGATCTCGAAGGCTGATTTTGAAACGGGTAACGACTGGCAGGAAAAAATCAGGAACCGGCATCTGCTGGAATGGTACAATCATTCGCTGGAAAAGATCACCGGCGATGCCATCGATGCTACATTCCTGTTTGCCACCGAGGAACAACCTGTTTTCAACAGGCAGTTCAATATGCTTATCGGAGACCTTCAGAAACGCATTGCTGCCAGGTATGTAGCCTACATTTTTGCCGAAAACCCTAAGCAACTGGAGCGGCTGCGCAGCATCTTTGATGATGTAAATGCCAATGTACTTTTTGTGCCGGTAAGCACCTCAATCAGCAAGGGCTTTATAGACCATGATAAAAAGGTCATTTGTTATACCGACCACCAGATATTTCAACGCTATCATAAGTACAATGTAAAACAAGCCTACTCCAAGGGTAAAGCCCTTACACTGCGGGCATTGCGGGAGCTGAGCCCCGGTGATTATGTAACGCATATAGACCACGGTGTGGGCGTATACAGCGGACTGCAAAAAATAGAAGTAAACGGCAATCTTCAGGAAGCAATAAGAATAATATACAGGGATAATGATGTGCTTTATGTCAACATCAATTCGCTGCACAAAATAAGTAAGTATACAGGCAAGGAAGGTACAGTGCCCAGGGTAAACAAGCTGGGTAGTGATGCATGGCAGAAGCTTAAAAGCAAAACCAAAAAGCAGGTCAAGGATATTGCCGCAGACCTTATCAAGCTGTATGCCAAAAGAAAGGCATCAGAAGGGTTTGCGTTTTCACCCGACAGTTATCTGCAAACGGAACTGGAGGCTTCTTTCTTCTATGAAGATACCCCTGACCAGGGCAAGGCTACGGCTGATGTGAAGCGCGACATGGAATCACCCGCGCCTATGGACAGGCTGATATGTGGCGATGTGGGTTTTGGTAAAACAGAGATCGCAGTGCGTGCGGCTTTCAAGGCAGTAGCCGACAGCAAGCAGGCTGCCATATTGGTGCCGACGACCATCCTTGCCTTCCAGCATTTTAATACCTTTAAAGAGCGCCTTAAGGATTTTCCCTGCAATGTGGATTATGTCAATCGTTTCAGGTCGGCAAAAGAAAAGAAAGAAATTTTCAAGAAGCTTGAGGAGGGAAAAATAGATATTGTGATAGGAACCCATGGCCTGCTGGGAAAAGATGTAAAATTCAAGGATCTTGGTATCCTGATCATAGATGAAGAACAGAAATTCGGGGTTTCATCAAAAGAGAAACTGAGAGAGCTAAAAGCAAGTGTTGATACCCTAACCTTGACGGCTACACCAATACCAAGAACGCTTCAGTTCTCACTCATGAATGCACGTGACCTCAGCATTATCAATACACCACCGCCTAACAGGCAACCTGTGCATACCGAGGTGCTGGTTTTTGATGAATATGCTATCAGGGATGCCATCTACTATGAAGCAGAAAGAGGCGGGCAGGTATTTTTCATACACAACAGGGTACAGAGCTTGCCTGAAATGGTTACCCTATTACGTAACCTTTGCCCCGACCTGCATATAGGTACTGCTCATGGCCAGATGGAGGGCCACCAGTTGGAGGAAGCGTTATTTAAATTTATAGAGCGCGAATTTGATGTATTGTGCTGTACCAACATTGTGGAAAGCGGGGTAGATATTGCCAATGCCAATACCATAATTATCAACAATGCCCACCAGTTTGGGCTAAGCGATCTGCACCAGCTCAGGGGCCGTGTGGGACGTAGCAATAAAAAGGCTTTTTGCTACCTGGTAGCGCCACCTATGAGCCTGTTGCCCAACGACAGCCGTAAGCGCCTGCAAACCCTGGAACAGTTCAATGAACTGGGCAGTGGTTTCCAGATAGCAATGCGCGATCTGGATATCAGGGGGGCGGGTAATCTGCTGGGTGGTGAGCAGAGTGGTTTTATTGCCGAGATAGGGTTTGAGATGTACCAGAAAATACTGGGAGAGGCTATGCGGGAGCTGAAAACATCCGACTTTAAAGATGTATTCAAAGATGAGCTCGACCGCAAAAAAGACTACGTCAGCGATTGCACGATCGATACCGATCTGGAAATACTGATTCCGGATACCTATATTGAAAACATTACCGAGCGCCTTTCTGTTTATACTCAGTTAGACGATATTGAGACAGAAGAAGAAATGAACAAATTTTCGCTGGAGCTCCAGGATCGGTTCGGGCCTATCCCCGCTCAGGTACAGGATCTGTTTACCACGCTGCGCTGCCGCCAGGTAGCCTGTGAACTGGGCTTCGAAAAACTGATACTCAAAAATCAGCAGATGCGGCTTTATTTTGTAAGTAATCCCGACTCCCCGTATTTTGAATCAGACACCTTTAACCATATACTCAAATACATTCAAACCCAAACCAGGAATGCCCGCCTGAAACAGGTTGGCAAGAATTTCCTGCTGGTGGTGGAAAGCATCAAAAAGATGAAAGATGTATTGTGGTTCCTGAATGGAATGGTGGTAAAAGAAAAGGCTGATTAAAGCAGGAATACCTTTTGCTTTTATTCACTGCTGTCCTGTCTTTACGAAGCTGGATTTCCGGATTTATTAAAAGGCATATGCTGAGTGTTAGTCCTGCCTGACAACAATCGGTTATGAAAGTCTGCCAACAGCAATGATACTGCAATACACAGCTAAGATTTACAAATAGCCGGCTAATTCGTGAAAAATCCCATTATCAGGAAATAACAACCTGCTGCAGTTAATAGCATACTGATATACCACATAAATTTTTTGCGGGTAACAATTGCAATCGCGGATATTGCAATGGCGATCTGAAAAATGGTTACCGCTCTTGAAAAAACAACGTGCGTTCCCATATGTGCTTCCGATTTTTTTTCTAATGCTTCAGCCTCCGTTTTAATACCCGCTTTGTCCTTTTCAAGGCTGCTTTTCCTTTCTGCAATATCAGGTGGTATTGTTTTGTCCATGGCTGTTAATACTTGTATAGTACCTGATGCCATTTCGCTCTTGATGCTTTTAGCCTGGTAATAGGCCCATTGGTCTGAGGCTTTTATCTGTTCCAGCATCGCTTCATTGGCATAGTGGTTGCCAAGCATACCCGCCACCGCAGCCAATACAGCAATTATTGCGGTGGTAAGCGCAACATGAAGTGTCCATCGCTCTTTTTTTTCTTCGGCAGCTTCCAATGTTTCTTTAAGCCGTTCTGTTGGATCTTCGGTTTCTACCATAAATTTTTTGTTGAATTAAAAATAGGCAATTATCCGGAATTAGGATAGTAATGAAATACACCCGGTTAAAATAAACAGCAGATAATTAAATACGAATATCTATGTTAATCAGTTTTTTACAATTTATTTATGTGTTTTTTTGAACAATATTTATAAGTTCTGAAATAATAGCAATAATTTTGCACCAACTAAAAAAGACATACAATGAAAAAACAGATTCTTTTGCTGGCAGGCAGCGCTTTGATACTTGCTTCATGTGGCAGCAACAACAACAATCAGGCAAACGAACAGGCTAAAATAGATTCCATTACTAAAGCCAATGCCGCATTGCAGGACCAAATGAATAAGGCTAAGAATGATTCTACTATTAATGCAATGGCTAAAATAAAGGCAGACTCAATTGAATTGGCTAATAAAGCAGCAGCAAAGCCAGAAGCTTCTGCTAAGCATCACGAGCACAAAGCTAAAGAGCCGGTTGCAGCACCAACCCCTGCACCACCACCACCACCTGTTAAAACTGCACAGGATAATAAGTTTGATAGCAGACAACCTGGTAACCAGTCCAAACCAACTTTGACACCTGAACAGCAAAAGGCACAGGAAGATAAATTCAACAGAAGAGGAGGTAAATAAGTCAATCTAAATTATATAAATAATAAAGCCCCGATATCGGGGCTTTATTATTTATATAAAATTTGTAGAATTACTGCCACGTAGCGGAGTAAACCTGAGTAGCTGAATTGGTATCGTCTTTAATAGTATATGACAGGGTGATTTTACCATTAGCCAGAGTACCTGTACCAGTTAGTGAATACTTAGTACCGTCTGGATTTTGACTAGGTATAGTTATTGTATTACCTGAAATAGTTGCTCTAATTGGGCCAACAACAAAGAAATTATCAGAAAAAGTATTGCCAATAACAACTGCTGTTACATCAGTAGATACCCCTGCTGCAATACTCGCAGTATAGGCTAATGGTGTTGATCCACCTGAAATTAAATCGCTAGCACTCCAGCTTTTTACAAATTTTGCACGCGATAAAGTTTCACAATTAGTGCCTTCGTATCCTGTAGTACAGGTACAATTACCACCAGTACAGGTTCCGCCGTTCTGGCAAACTACATCTTTACACTTGTCCTTTGTGCAGGAAGTGTACATTACTGCGCAGAATGCGCTAACTGTCAGAAATGCGCCTAATGCAATGTTCTTAATTGATTTCATAATAGATTTTTTATAATGATTGTAATTTTGTCAAAGATATGGTATTGCTCTTAGTTTATCAAATGATAACCATCAGTCTCCCGACTGATATAGTATAAAGCAACAGCAAAAGGCCTTTTTTATATTTTATTTAAGATTTAGGCAAACAGTAATAACCACAATAATTACCTTAATTATTGCCTGCTAAAATTATTGAGCGCAAAAACCACTGTAGATGCGCCATGGGGATGCCGGCGTGTCAGATTTAGGGAGGCGCTAACAGTACTTACCGAACCTGAACCTGAATAGGTAAAGGTATCTGAGTTAATCGTTGTGACTGTAAAATCAGACCCGGCTGAAGAATTATTTTTCAGGGTAATGGGCATATTTACTATCAAATTACCCGCATTATCGTTCCAGGCCAGTTGCATGGCATTGTAATCGGCTGTATCTGTTCCGGCAGTAAATACCAGAGCGTTATTGCTAATGCTGCTGTCCACCATATGAAGGCTGTCCAGGTTACCTGTTGCATTTACCAACCCATGGTAAGTATAGCCATAAAGATTCCTGTAAATGGTCTGGCAATTCATTCCGCCAATACCCGATTTACAGTTACACATACCCGAACTGCATGCCCCCCCATTAAGACACGTAATTCCCTTACAGGCATCCTTTATACAGGATATGTATAAAACACCAGAGAAAATGCTGATGGTCAGAATCAGGCTAATTGCAATTTGTTTGAATAATTTCATAACAGTATTTTCATTTCAAATATATGCCAAAGATAGGTTTTAGTGTCAATTGCAGCAAATGATTGAAACCCATTATGCCTATTTATGCTTTAGTTCACATTCCGGTTTAATTTTCAGTTTATAAGTAAGGAACGTTGATGAAATAAGTTCCACCATATTGCGAAGTTATATTTCTTTTTTGTGAGGCGTAAAATCTGCGAATAATGAATTATTTTAAGACTTTTACAACGAAATAAAAATGGAATAGAACAAGTAAGATGGTGGGAGTTATTTCGTCATCGTTCCTAAACCGGTTTTGCTAAATTGAAAACCGATTGTTCTTAGCATTATCTTTACCTTATGAGGCGTTTTGCCATTTGGGGATTCCTTTTATTGTGTTTTTCAGCGCAGTCTTATGCTACAGGCTATGTTTACGATTACAATGATAATTGTAGCCAGGCCTATCTGAATATCCTGTCTATGCACTTTACAGAGGGTCGGGTATTACTGGGCAATGAGTCAAAGGTCAATCCCCACAATTTAATGCCTGTTTACCTTGCAGATTATGAAGACTGCATTACCCTATTGCTGAACTGCGACAAAAAGGAGTATGATAACCGCGAAGACCAGATGGACAAGCGGCTGGAACAATTGGAAAAAGGGGATCATAATTCTCCCTGGTACCGGTTTTGCAAATCAGGCGTTTACCTGCATTGGGCCCTTATCAATCTCCGGTTTGGCGATTATTACCACCAGGCTGTCTATTTCAGGAAATCTTTTGTTTTACTTAAAGAAAACAAAAAGCTGTTCCCGTCATTTGAATACAATAATATTTTTTCCGGATTACAGGAGGCGGTAGCCGGTTCATTACCTTCCAACTACAAGTGGCTGGCTGCTTTGTTTGGAATATCAGGCGATGTAAGGAAAGGCACAAATCAGTTAGGTTCATTTATAGCTGCCCATAATTCAGCCCAGCCATTATACTCCGAAACAGTTTTGTATTATCTGTTTACCAGGTTTTACCTTGTCTCCGAACAGAAGGAGGTTTGGGATTATTTAAGCAGTCCGCAATTTCTTACACACAATAATCTGTTGAACACATTTGTAAAAGTATCGTTGTCGCTGGACTACCGTAAAGCAGATACAGCCATAAAGGTGTTACAGGCAGCAGGAGCTGAGCCTGACTATGCAGCTTATCCGGTATTCGATTACCTTATGGGAATAGCATTATATACCAGGGCAGACACAGCCTGTGTGCCTTATTTCCAAAGGTATCTTAAGGGCAATAAAAGCGACATTTTCATTAAAGACGCCTGGGCTAAAATGGCGCTGGCCTGGTACATGGCAGGCAATAAGGTACAGGCCGCATCTTGCCGCAGGCAAATAAAAGCACAGGGGTCGGCAAGGCTGGATGCTGATAAACTGGCTCAGAAATTCGGGACTTCAGAGAACTGGCCCAATAAAAAACTGCTGCAATCCCGCCTGCTTATAGAGGGTGGCTATTACAGAACTGCTGATGCCTTGCTCAGAACAATCGACCTGAAACTCCTTACAGACCCCGGCGACAGGGCCGAATATTTTTTCAGGTTTGGCAGAGTTTTTGAAGAATTGAATGATAATAATAACGCCTTACTCTATTATCAATATACCATTACCACAGGCAAAGACAGGCATGAGCAATTTGCCGCAAGAGCAGCCCTGCAAAAGGGCAGGATTTATGAGAAAACGGCTAAATATCCTTTGGCAATTGCCTGTTATAAAGAGTGCCTGGATATGCCCGCCCATGATTTTCAGAATTCGATAGATAATCAGGCTAAAGCAGGATTGAACAGAGTGGGATTCAAATAATTTTTTTAGTCGCAAACGCTACTTTTAATATATTTGATTAACAAATCAGCCCATGAAAAAACTTCAATTAGTTACTGCTTTTATCATCCTGTTTCTTAGCTGGGGTTGCGGGCCGGCCATTACATTCAATGAGCCACAGCCGGCCAATGTAGCGGCCCTATCCTCCTTCCCCGATAAACTAAAAGGGGATTACCTGTCTGAAGATGGGGAATCGACCGTAAGCATTTCTGATAAAATTATGCTGCGCACTTACGATTACCAGGTTGCTGATCACAAAGATAGCATTCAGGGTAGCTGGCATGTCGGGCACGACACGCTGTATTCAGGTAAAGGTTCCGATTCTGTTTTAGCTACCAATGTTTCCATAAAAGGAGATTCAATTATCAGCCGGGTACATTATGTAGATACCTTGTTTCTGATATCAGAAAATGGCGTTATGAAAAAATTCAAAGGCTACTATTTTCTGAATGACCTCGTTAAGAACGACAGCAATAAGAATGCATGGGCTGTTAAGCAGATAGCCCTCGCACGGGGCACTCTAACAATTTCAGCAATCGGAAACCCGAAAGATCTCGATAACCTGCGGGAGATCACAGAAACCACAGATACCGCTACATACAACTTCAGTCCTTCCCCTAAACAATTCAGGCAGTTTATAAGAAGGAGAGGAGAAGTACCTGGTACCCGCTTCCATCACATCAAACATTCATGATCAGCTTACTCCTTTTTCATTCAAAACGGGAATAATGAAATCAGCCAGTTCTTTAATGTAAGCAGGGGAGAAATCAAATTTTATACCCGCAGCAAGATATAGCTCTTTTAAGGTTTTGGTATAGCCCAGGCTTAATGCCTTCATATAATTGGTAAGGGCCTGTTCCTTATTGATCCGATATTGCTGCCACATAGCAATAGCTCCCAGTTGAGCAATACCATATTCGATATAATAGAACGGCACTTCGAAAAGATGTAACTGTTTTTGCCAAAGATTGGTACGGTATTCTTCAAATTCCGACCAGTCAGTAATGCCATTAGTGAATTCACTAAGGATGATGATCCATTGTGCTTCTCTTTGCGAAACAGTATGTCCGGGATTTGTATAGAGCCAATGCTGGTATTTATCAATTGTAGCTATCCATGGCAATACACTGATCACCCGCTCCAGTTCTTCCAGTTGAGCGCGCTGCAGTTCTTTTTCATCGGGGAAAAAAACATCCCAGTGCTCCATCGAAAACAACTCCATGCTCATGCTTGCCAGTTCGGCAATCTCCATAGGGTATTCCTTGAAAGCCGATAATTTAAGGTCGTGAGATAGGAAACTATGCACCGCATGGCCTCCTTCGTGCATCATTGTGATCACATCGCTCATGGTTCCGGCGGCATTCATAAATATAAACGGCACCCCGGTTTCGGCAAGCGGACAGTTATAACCTCCGGGAGCTTTGCCTTTGCGGCTCTCAAGGTCAAGCCTGTGCATTTGCTCCATTGTTTGCAGGCAACCACTGAAGAATGGATTCAGTTTTGTAAATACTTCCTGCGATTTTGAGCAAAGTTCGGCTCCGTCTTTGAAAGGGTGTAGCGGTTCAGTACCCGCTGGTTCAGCATCCCCATCCCATGGTTTCATGATTTCCAGACCCAATCGCTGCTGGCGAAAACGGGTAAGTCTTGCTTGTAATGGCAAGATATGCTCACGCACTGCATCATGAAAAGCAAAGCAATCTTCGGCCGAGTAATCAAATCTTCCCAGTTCCCTGAATTTATAATCACGGTAATTGGAGAATCCGGCATTAATGGCCACCTGCTGACGTAATTCAAGCAGCTTATCAAATAGTTCGTTTAATTTATCTTTGTCTTCAAGCCTTCGTGCGGCCATTTTTCTGAAAACACGCTCCCTGATGTTTCGATCAGGGTTCTGCAAAAACTTTGCGGCCTGCTGCATGGTATATTCCTTACCATCTACTTCAACCGACATGGCGCCACTGATAACACCATAATGCTGGGCTAGCAAATTCATATCGGCCTGCAGGGGTACATTTTCATCACGGTACAGTTTGGCTGCATTATCTACACTACGCAGGTAGGGGAAAAACAAAGTTCCATCCAGTTCTTTTGAATAAGGACATTCCAGCAATTTTTTATTTAGTTCAAAAGCATACGGTTTCATCTTGGGTTCTATCTCCATACAGAAATAGGTAAATGCTTCTTCACAGGATTTATCTGTTGTATCGCATGTCATTTTTATTTGCCTCCAGCAGGCATCCTCACTGATAACCGCTTCCAGTTCGCTAACATCAGCAAGCCATTTTTCCAATTGCTCCTTACCGGATAGAGGTCTGTTTTTTAATTCTTCGAAGTAAGGAAGAAGATGATCCCAGTCCGTAACTTTAAAATCTGCCGGTAATAGTTGTCTTTCTTTTTGGTGCAATGGAGCAAATGATGTGGTCATAAATCCTGTTTCAGACTGCAAAGTACACCTACTGCCTAAATTGACCACAAGGTTTATGATATTTTAACCATTCAGCAGGTAAAAAAACATTATTTATAAACATTATAGGTTGTAATATTTTCTATTAATTTTAATATAACAATTAAGTAAAACAGGCTGTGTCAGTTGAATTATATAAAAATAAAATACTAAACATGCTGATTTGCAATAGATTCTATAACTAAAATATTATTTTACATTATATCTATAAAAGTGATTGACAACAATTGCAATTCCATTTTTTTCCTAAGCCAGCTAATGTTACATTTGTACCAAGTTGTGAATTTAATGGGTTAGTAAGTAAGAGCTGCCGGATTCCTCCAGCGGCTCTTTTTTTATATCTAAAACCCCAAACCCCTCCCGTTAAATAAACGGGACCATGTTCCGGGGCTTCGCAGGAGAATATGATTTCTGCAATAACTCAATATTGAGCTTCCTAAGTACTTTTTCTTTTACTTATTTACTGTAAATAATTGCACGGAATAGCATTACAGTCCACCATTAAATCATCACCAAGCCTAATTACTTGTTTCCTTTTAGATTCAGGGGTTTTGCTTGTATCTTTGATTCTTACTTAATAATTACTTATTGGGTTGCTCTGAAGAGCTCCCTTTAGGGCGGGGGTATGGCCAAAATAAAATCAGCATTCTTTTCTGCGGTGTCAGGATATGAAATTTAATTAACCAATTTTCAGAGCGTATCTTTATATTTCAATGGCCAAAATAAAATCAGCATTCTTTTGCCAACAATGTGGTTACGAAACACCAAAGTGGACAGGTAAGTGCCCATCGTGTGGCGCCTGGAATTCTTTTGTTGAAGAAGTGGTGCAGCGGGAAGATAAATCGAAACCTGAGAGTGTAAGCTGGGATGATGATACCAATAAGCAACAGCGCAAAGCCTACAAGCTGGATGAAGTTGTGCAAAGTAATGAGGCCCGAATGATGGCGCCCGACAGTGAACTGAACAGGGTATTGGGTGGTGGTATGGTGCCCGGATCGGTGATACTGATAGCCGGCGACCCTGGCATAGGCAAGAGTACATTGTTTCTGCAACTGGCATTGCACTGGCGGTCTATTGTTACCTTATATGTATCCGGGGAGGAAAGTGCACAACAGATAAAATTGCGTGCCGACCGCATAGGGGTTAAGAATAATAACCTCTACCTGCTTACCGCAACCGATACCAATACTCTTTTTCAGGAAGTAAAAAAGATAAAGCCGCAACTGCTCATTATAGATTCAATACAAACGCTTGAATCGCCATATGTAGAGTCGGCCGCAGGTAGTGTATCGCAGGTTAGGGAATGTGCTGCCGAACTGCAGCGGTTTGCAAAAGCAACTAATATACCTGTTTGCATCATAGGGCATATAACCAAAGACGGATCAATAGCAGGACCTAAGGTATTGGAGCATATGGTAGATACGGTATTGCAATTTGAGGGTGACAGGCATTATGCCTACCGGATATTGCGAACCCTGAAAAACCGTTTTGGTTCCACTTCAGAATTAGGTATCTATGAAATGGTAACCCAGGGCATGCGCGCAGTGAGCAACCCCAGCGAAATATTATTATCGCAACATGATGAGCCACTTAGTGGTGTGGCCATAGCTGCTACCATGGAGGCCAGCCGCCCACTTATGATAGAGGTGCAGGCTCTGGTTACAACGGCTGTATACGGCACCCCCCAGCGCACCGTTAGCGGGCTCGACCTGAGGAGATTGCAATTGCTGCTGGCCGTACTTGAAAAACGCGGTGGATTCCATTTTGGCGCAAAGGATGTATTTGTGAATATAGCCGGTGGACTGAAAATAGAAGATCCGTCTATAGAGCTGGCGCTGGTGTGCTCTCTGCTCTCCAGCTACGAAGACAAAGCCCTCCCCTCCAACATTTGCCTCGTAGGCGAGATAGGCCTGAGCGGAGAGATACGTGCCGTAAACCGCATTGACCAGCGAATAGCTGAGGCGGACAAACTAGGCATGGATGTTATATTTATACCTAAAGCCAACGCAAAAGGCCTGCATAAAACCAACTATAAAATAGAGATCAAAACGGTAAATAAGGTGGAGGACGTGTATAAGATGTTGTTTTGAGGATTGATTTGAAATTCTGATAAAATTGTAAATTTGTAAAAACAGAACTCATGGCGGCAAATGTTATTGATGCAGAAATAAGAAAATTCCTTCCATTGCTTGGTAATGAGGATAAGAAATCTTTATTGACTATTATCAAAAACTTCCTCCACAGTGACGACCCAAATGATAATAAAAACGCCCAAAAGCGTAATCAATCTTCAATTGACTATACGAAATATCGCTACCCCGTATCTGTAATTAAATTCAATAGGGACGAAATAAATGAGCGATAAACGAACATTTATAGATAGCAATGTAATTCTATACCTCTATTCAGACAACGATCGGAGAAAGGAACTAGTTATTGCATTACTCAATTCGGATAAAACTATCAGTACCCAGGTGGTAAACGAAAATGTAAATGTTTGCATAAGGAAAATAAAACTTTCGAAAGAGGAGGCTTTTGGACATGGCAAAAATCTCCTGGAAAATTTCAATGTTGTTAATATTTATTCATCCACGATCACAAGGGCATTTGATTTATCTATAAAGTATAGATTTAGTTTTTGGCATAGCTTAATAGTTGCGACAGCACTTGAAAATGAATGCGAAATTTTATTTTCAGAAGACATGCAGGATGGATTAGTCGTAGATGGGACGCTTAAAATTGTAAATCCATTTAAAGATCTTTAGTCCAATGCCAAGGGGCCTGCACAAAACAAATTATAAAATAGAGATCAAGACGGTGAATAAGGTGGAGGACGTTTATAAGATGCTGTTTTGAGGATAAGGAGAAACAATCTAAAAAAATGAAGTGGTAAGTGAAGTTTTAATTAGATCAACCGGCTCAAATTATTCTCTTTACCCTTATAATTGAAGTTTAAAGAGTAGGCTTTATCGGAATCTTTCACAAGAATATTCTCCTCAAACAACTCATTGCAAATCTTCCTGACTTTTCTACCTAATGATTCATATTTTTTAGGGTCAATATTTTTCCCATATGCCATTCGATATATAATTGGCGTTATTTCAGACGGTTTTATTGCTTCTTCATTGTATTTTGTAAATCTGTACAATAAATTTATGATTTGCTTTCCTGTATCTTCAAAGGTTTTATAATCATAACCAATGAGAGAAATTAATTCTTGGGTAAA
This sequence comes from uncultured Bacteroidota bacterium, assembly GCA_903903635.1. Taxonomy (GTDB): domain Bacteria; phylum Bacteroidota; class Bacteroidia; order Chitinophagales; family Chitinophagaceae; genus Nemorincola. The sequence continues at coordinate 19,056 of CAIUZK010000026.1, read as the reverse complement.
ATCGTTTTTCATTAAAACCCTATCCAAAATATATATTGGAGATTCATCTGTGCTATTTGGATGTTCAAAAATTATTGCAGCTTTTCTAAGTTGGTCAATTACTTCAAAATGGTTATTGCCTTCGTTTAACAGGATAGTATAAAAACGTTTTCGATTAATTATTTCTGATTTATAAAAGTAGGCCAGGATTTTCTTGTGTTCATCTGTAATAGGATTTTCTAGTTTATTGAAAAGATATTTATCATAACTTCTTAGCCAATTTTCAATCTCTTCATCAACAAGTTTACCAGTCTGTATTTTAAGTGAAATGACATTGTCTTTTATTTCATAGTAAGGGAGGTCAATGAGGTTATCTAAGGCGGCATTAATTAATGCTGCCATACCTCGGCCCTGGCTTTCAATTTTATCAAAGACCTTTAATACCGATGCAAGCTTTGGATTTTTGCTTTCAGGAATCCCCTGTATTAATCGTCTGACAGGAATTTCATGTTTTATCTCGAGCTTTATTTTTTCCAGGAAGCTTCCTGGGTTTTTTATTTCAATATAATTGTCCGGCTCGACAGTGACCGTAATGAATTTGTTTATGTTGTAGTCTCTGTGAGCTAAGGCATTATTAATAACTTCGCGGATCATTTTTTCAGGAAATTCGGGCTCACTTGAGCCTCCTCCTTTTACAGTCCTTTGGATTTTTATATGCCCCCATATATACTTAAATGTGTCTTCCATTAGACTTATTACGTCATTGCGGAAGGTTTTTTTATCCTTACTGATATCGGAAGTTGTGTCATAATAACAATCTACCTCACACCTGTTTTCTAAGAAATGGAAGGGGTCCTCTCCACACACAAGCATACCCAGTATGGTGATGTTTTCACCTTTTAAAAAATGTTGTTTAACCAGGAATTCTTTTGCTTTTGCCAAACTTGCTTTTAAAGGAGTATTACGTATTTCAAGGTTAAGTAGATTTACATACCTATTAATTTTATCAAGGCTTAAATCATTTATTGTTGCATCTTCTATTTTGCTGATTTCTTTAGCATATTCAAGGTCTTTTTTATTTTCCTTATGCTGCTGGAGTTTAGAAAGTGGGATTTCAGCATCCTGTGATAATTGTCGTTGAAAATATTTGTTGTTATACTTCACATATTTCAAGTCATAGCTTAATGGCTTAACTAATATTATAGCAACTTCACCATTTCTGAAGGATATATAGTCGAAGAAAATATTGTTTGTCAGGTCAGTTAAAGTAACATCTTTATCATCTTTGAATGTCTCACGTTGAAGGCTAATTAATGTCGGCTCTTTTGCTCTGTCAAATCCGGTGAATGAATAACGATTATTTCTTTCCCTGACTCCACAAATAATAATGCCTCCATCTGTAATGAGAAACGCGCATATGGTTTCTTTCATTGATGTCCATTCAGAACCCGAAGAAAGATCCTTCAATTCTACTTTTGATCCTTCAACATCCTGAAAGGTATTGTTGTTGATGCAGTAGTTAATTTTGTTCAATATGTCAACCACAAATTCAGAATTCATTTTTTGGATTTTTCTTTGAACAATCAAATTTAATCCAAATTCCCATTTTTATGGTTTCTTCTTTGCTTTACAGTAATAATTGATCCATTTTTCCCATTTTTAAAAGCGGTAGCAACTTTTCCCTTCCCCTTCTTACTTTTGCCCCACAAATACCGCTTATGCAATTCGACCGTAAAGGCATATCTGACGAACAACTGTTGCAATTATATATGGAATTGGTGCGGCCGCGCATGATTGAAGAAAAAATGCTGGTGCTGCTACGCCAGGGGCGTATCAGTAAGTGGTTCAGCGGCATAGGGCAGGAAGCCATAGCTGTGGGCGCTACAATGGCGTTGGATCCTGATGAGTATATTATGCCCATGCACCGCAATCTGGGGGTGTTTACCGCACGTAAAATGCCGTTCGATAAATTGTTTATGCAGTGGCAGGGCAGTAAAGATGGATTCAGTAAGGGACGCGAAAGGTCATTCCATTTTGGCGCCAACGAATACCACATCTGCGGCATGATCAGCCACCTGGGTCCGCAACTGGCTATAGCCGATGGTGTTGCCCTTGCTCATAAATTAAGGAAGGAAAACAAAATCTCACTGGCATTCAGCGGAGATGGCGGAACCAGCGAGGGCGATTTTCACGAGGCAGTCAATGTGGCTGCGGTTTGGGGCCTGCCTGTTATCTTTCTGATAGAGAATAATGGCTATGGATTAAGTACACCCAGCAGTGAGCAGTTTATATGTCGGCAAATTGCCGACAAGGCTATAGGATATGGTATTAAAGGTATCACCATCGATGGCAATAACATCCTTGAAGTTTATAAGGAAATAGCAGCCGCCAGGGCTTACTGCATCAAGGAACAGAAGCCAATACTGGTGGAATGCATGACCTTTAGAATGCGGGGCCATGAGGAGGCCAGCGGCGTGAAATATGTGCCCAGGGAATTATTCGAAATTTGGGGCAAAAAAGACCCGCTTGCCAATTACGAGGAGTACCTTAAGAACCAGAAATTGCTTGATGATGAGGCTATCACACTTATCAGGGCAACAATACAAAAGGAAATTGAAGATGGCATCGCCCGCGGTTTTGAAGCTCCTGCAATTAAGGCAAATACAAGCGAAGAATTGGCAGATGTCTATGCCCCATGTACTTCTGCATCTGTTAAACCAGGAGCAGCGGCAACCGGGAAAAAATTTATTCAGGCTATAAGTGATGGCTTAAGGCAATCGATGGAAAGACACCCTAACCTGGTGCTGATGGGGCAGGATATTGCAGAATATGGTGGTGCATTCAAGGTTACCGAAGGATTTGTTCAGCAATTTGGAAAGGCAAGGGTGCGCAATACCCCTTTATGTGAGAGTGCCATTGTAGGCAGTGCACTGGGCTTATCCATCAAGGGTTTTAAGTCGATGATGGAAATGCAGTTTGCTGATTTCGTAACAGTAGGATTCAACCAGATCATTAATAATCTGGCCAAGATACATTACCGCTGGGGACAAAATGCCGATGTGGTGATACGTATGCCAACTGGTGGCGGCGTAGGTGCCGGTCCTTTTCATTCCCAGAGCAATGAAGCATGGTTTGTTCATACTCCCGGTCTGAAAGTCGTTTATCCGTCAACACCGGAAGATGCAAAGGGATTGCTTATTGCTGCTTTTAATGATCCCAATCCCGTAATGTTTTTCGAGCATAAGGCCCTGTACCGGAGTATAAGCGGAATGGTACCTGATGATTATTATATGGTGGAGATAGGCAAGGCCAGAACTGTGCAGAACGGAACTGACATCTCTATTATCACCTACGGAATGGGTGTGCATTGGGCCATGGAGTATGCAAAAAAGCACACAGACATATCTATCGATATTCTTGATCTGCGCACATTGCTGCCTCTGGATTACGAAGCCATTAAAGCTGCTGTGCAACGCACAGGCAAGGTATTATTGTTGCATGAAGACATCCTTGTGGGAGGTATAGGCGGTGAGCTGGCTGCCTGGATATCAGAACATTGTTTTGAAAACCTGGATGCACCGGTAATGCGTTGTGCCAGCCTCGACACTCCAATACCTTTTGCAATTGAACTGGAACATAACTTTATGGCCAATAGCCGTTTGGATGGTATAGTACAAAAACTGATCGCTTATTAGCCGCTATTCTCATCTGGCTATATTCCATTAGTTTTTGATTGCCGACTTTTGGCTTTTGGCTTTTTGTAAACTACATTCGTATCTGAAATTTGTTTTGTATGGAAAATCGGTCAACATATATCGCCTTCATAGCTTCTGCAGTATTGCTTTTTTCCTGCAATAATATTCAGTCTAAAAATCATGGGCCAATTGTTTTGGGTGATTCTTCTACAATTGTAACAGAAAAAGATCCTGAAAAACTGCGCGACCTTGTTACTGATCTGCAGCCGAAGATCAAAACAGCCGATATCAAAGACTCGGTTGAAGCAGCCAAAAAAATTGAAACAAAACCTGTTGCCGATACACCCAAAAATACTGCTGCAACTACCTCAGTCACACCAACTCCGGTAAAGCAGGTAGCCCCATCAGTTCAATTGAGCGGCAACGGAATTAAGGCCGATTTTAAGGTCGCAACGGTTTTGATACCTAATGTGACTGCAAAGTTATCAGGGAAAGCCAACCTGGAAAAAGCATCGGGGGCTGTTTTTAGTTTTGTTAGCGGGACTATTGCGGGCAATCAGCTTCAGGTTACACCTGGTGTAACCAAAGTTTCGCAGCGTTACCAGACGGTGATCGCTGTTAAAAATAATCTGGGCACATTACCCCTGGAAAGTTTATCAACTACAACTGCATGGCAGTCGCTCAGCGGATCAAACAATATTTATAAAATCACTGGGCTTGATGCAAAATCACTCGACTATTCAGAAGCCAACAGGGGGGAGATCAGGAATGCTGTTGCAAAATCAGCACGCAAGCATCATTTCAGCCGCCGCAAAACACAGGAATGGGAAGAAAGCGTTCGCAATGCGCGTGCCGTAAATCAAAAACCATGTTACATAATTCTCCGTTCTGTAATGTGGAAGATAGACGGTAAAGATGCCAATGGTAAAGCCTTTTCAAGGCAGGTCAGGGTAGATATGCCGTTATGATCAACTTAGAAAAGCATGCTATTGCCCCGTATCATATAGGTTAGCAGATATCCATCTTTCAGCGCTATCGAAATAACTATTTTATCCTGTTCAGGATTCACCCCTGACTTTGGGGCATCAACAATTCCTAATACATAATCATCACTTTTTTTTGAACAAAGCAATGAATACCAGGTTCAGTAATAAATACCAGATAGCAATTGGTACAAGCTGCATGAAAAATAAAGTACTTGTTCTCGGTATATCTGCCGCCATAGCACTAGGCTCCTGTACCGGATCCGCTGATAATAAAAATGAAAATGGACCGCATGGCATGCCCCGCCCCGGCACAGTGGTAGCCACAATGCAGGAAACGGTACTCGACGATACGCTTAACCATACCAAATGCACGGTAAAAGTAATAGCCGACAGCCTTATAGAAAGAGGAGTTTACGATGTAGAGGCCGGTTACGGGCCCAATTCCGCATCTGGCAAGTTCACCATGCCCAAGGGCGGCGAAGACCTGATTCCGATACTTAGAAAGGGCAATATGCCCTGCTCATTTATCATTGGATTCAAAGTAGCCAAAGACACTACCTTTTACGACTACTTTGAGGTGATCTGTACCCGCACCGCTACACGTATGGAGTATATCAAGGGCTATACCTTCTGATAATCAGGATACTGCAGGTTATTCTTTCACAAGTTTCAGGGTTTTCCCTACCCCGTCGCATTTCAGATTGAGAAAATAAACCCCGGCGGACATTTCAGGTTCAAAAGATATTGACTTGTTTATTACACTGCCAATAATAGCAGCATGATCAGTCATTACTACCCTTCCTGCTGCATCAGTTACCGTAATCTGCAGGTTGCCCTGTACGCCATGCACAGTGCCCGCAAGCACAAACGATCCGTTATTGGGGTTCGGGAAAACTGCGAAGTTCATTGCCGCTGGCTCAGTGCCGGTATAAAGAGTGATATCCGGAGTATCTATTACCCCTACCCTGGCAAGAAAACCATAATAGTAGGTAGATGCCGCCGGATCGGGAATAGTAGGCAGAAATGCGCCCGCAGTGGCTATATTGTTATTGCTGGTTGTTTTACCGCACATATACACGCAATGGGCATCAAAGGTCAGCCCCTTGGCCATTTCATCACCCACACCGCCATAGTAAGTACTCCATTTTTCGTTGCCTGAACCGGTGAACTTGGCAAAGAATCCGTCATTTGCGCCACCGCCATAACCAGTCTGCCAACCAACTATTGTGGCTATTCCTGTAAGGCTGGTAGTAGAACCTATAATGTATACATTACCCGAATCATCGGCTGTAATGCGGCTCATATCTATGTTTTCGGCACCTGGTCCGCCATAATAGGTACACCATAAGCGGCCACCCAACTCAGGCTCCAGTTGCAGCAGAAACGCATCCGTACCTCCGCCCCTTACCGCCTGAAAACATCCCGGACTGGCAATGCCCGCATCACTATTGGTGGCTCCCAGAATCAAAATATTACCGCCATAATCGCAGGTTATACCACCGGCGGTTTCGCTTGCCGCACCGCCATAATATGTACCCCAGTTACGAAGGCCTGTGTTGTCAAATTTGGCTACAAATACATCATTGGAACCTCCATATACAGGCTGGTAACATCCCAGGGTAGTCATCCCGGTAGTACTTGAAGTATATCCGGTCATAAAAACATTAACGCCATCTGAGCAAACACTACCTCCATATTCAGCCCCACTACCTCCATAATAGGTACCCCATTGCCTTACCCCTGCGGTATCATACTGCACCAGGTAATCTTCATAACCACCGCCGGTTGCAGGCAGGAAGCTGCCAGGTGTTGATATATTAGTAGTGCTGCCAGTTGTAAATCCACCTACATACACATGCCCTATTGTATCACATACTACCGCCCCTGGTATTTCGGCACCGGTACCACCCAGGTAGGTGCCCCATTTCCTGATACCATTCGCTGTAAACTTCACCAGGAATCCATCTTCCAAACCACCACCATACACAGGCTGCTGGCAACCTGCTGTTGCTATCCCGGTCAAACTCCCCTGTGTTACCCCGGCCATGTAAACATTCCCGTCTTTATCGCACGATACTCCTATACCCCAATCTCCGCCGGTACCACCATAATAGGTAGACCATATCCTGTTACCTGAAGTATCAAATTTTACCAGAAATGCATCACATCCGCCACCATAAACCGATTGGTAGCTTCCCGATGTGGCAATACTTGTTCCTCCCCAGGTAAGGCCACCGGCATAAATACTACCTGCATGATCACTTACACAGGCATAAAAATCGGTAGCCAGAGAATCTGGCCCATAATACGTAGCCCACAATATACCCGGATCAATAACCATACTGCCTTTCCCGTTCACTGTATAACCCAGCACACTCTTGTCAAGGTTGTACGAAGAAAATATAACGCCGGTTGAATTATAACTGAATGGCGCATGCTCAGTAACACTCCCCATGGGGGTTGATACGGTAAAACTGCCATCCTGGTTTATTTTCATTTTATCCTGACCACTGTATTTCAGTTTAATATTGGCTGCATCTCCACCCTTGCCTATAACAAATTCATGCTCCAGTTTGTTGTCTTTAATATAAATCACCCAATCAATTGACGGGTAAATATTTTTGTAGGTTATTTTTTCAAAAGTATGAGCTGTAGCGCCACCTGCAGGGCAACCGGGCAGGTAGTAATTTTCATAATAAGGAAGCATCTGCTCTTTAATAACCGTTGCATCCTGATTTGCCCCTGCCAACTCCACATCAAGTCTGTAACTGGTAAATTCCTTTCCCGGTAGTTTATCATAACCCAATTCTTTACCAGTACTTCCGGCAGGGCGCTCAATTTTCTCATATTTGTTATTATCATCCGGCAAAACGCTATTGTTCGACACGTGGCTAAACTGATAATGTAACTGGCCATTACCTACAAACAAGTTTACACCCTTGCCCCGCAACACAAATTGAATATCATTTCTGGAATGAGCAAACTGATCAACAACCTGACCGCTATTTTCAATAAAATAAAGCCTGTTGTTACCATCTGCCGGCCCTTTTGCATTCACCTGGCAGAAACTTGCCAGCACCATACAAACCGAAATAATTGCTTTTCTTTTCATTTTTAAAATTGTACCTGTTTAATGGATAATTTCCAATCAATATATAACCTGTTTACTTAGGGCTTGTAAGGAAATAAAGGTTGCTTTTTGACGCAGTTATTTTTCATTTTTGCAAGGCGTAAAATCTGCGAATAGTTAGCTATTTAAAGACTTTTACAACGAAGCAAAAATGGAAAAGAACAAGATAAAAAGTAACCTTTATTTTCTTACATGCCCTTAGTCCGGAATACCCATGATGTTTATTTCATGCTATGTATTATCGGAATTACTGCAATACATAAAAGTAACATAAAAATCCTTCAAAAAAAATACCACCGTCTAAACGATGGTATTTTATGTTATTTCGAAAAATCAATTACCTGATCAAAGTAACATCTCCCTTAGTTTCAACAGTTGCCCCTCCGCAATCATACTTGATGTAATAAAAGTAAACACCCATATCCTGTGGCACACCATTTAAAGTACCATCCCATGATGTATTGCTATTACCTCCATCAAACATTAATGCACCCCAACGATTTACAATCTGGAACTTATGGAACCTGTGGAAACTACCTCCAGGGAAAATAGGACGGAAAACATCATTCTTACCATCACCATTAGGGGTGAATGCATCCGGGAAGGTTACTGCACAACAGGTTGCTGGTTTTATCAGTTGGCTTGTAGTGGCATAACACCCAAACGGATCGGTTACCTTAAGGGTAATAAGACTATTTTCACTCTCCATTTTTCCAAAGATAACCGGTGTATTCAGGTTATCGAAATAGTGTGCAGGAGACCATTCATATGAATACCTGTAATTGATTTTATTGGCCGAGAACTGAACACTGTCTTCAAGGCAGAATTTATCTCCGAATTTGCTTAACGAATCAACTCCCAGTATAATAAACGATGCATCCGGCATTGTATGAACATTTACTGAATCATATGCCGGCATGGATTTACATCCTTCTATTGTTGTAGAAGTAATGGTTATCACATGCTTACCGCTATCTACCCAACTAATGGTATATGGCCCGCCACTGTGCGAATTGTGAGATATCATTCTTATTGCAGTAGAACTGGACATTGGCACACTGTCGATATACCAATAGTAAGCGAACGCATCAGGAGAGATATTTGCCAGACCTAATTGAACTGTATCGCCAAGGCATACATCAGGTTTAGTATAGGTGGCCATATCCGGTTGTTTAACCACTTTAATACGGACAGTATCATAACCTGCGCAGAAGTTGCTGTCATCACTGGCCCTCAGAATAACATAATTATTCTGATTTGCCGAATCAAACTGAACCATTATTGATGAGTCATAAATGCTCGTATGCGCTACCGCTATTGCACCTGCAGGTAATGTCCACAAATATCCCGGAGCAAACAACGTTGGACCACAACAATAAGATAATTTAATTGAATCAAACTGACATACGAATGGTGAACTTACCTGAATTCCGAAGACCGGTTTATACACAATTCTCACACTCACCGATGCACTGTCGCCTTCGCATCCGGTGACATTGTTTGGTACTGTCTGGCTTACATACCATGTATATGTACCGGGAAGTGTATCAGTAACCGGAATAGGAGTTGGGTTTAAAGAAGTGCCATGATAGTACCAGTTAAGGTGTGATGTAGCAATGCTGTCTGCAAGCCAGTTCAATGGTTTGGCAATATCATGCTGACAATAAGAAATATCCTTTGTTACCGGAATAGGTGGCTTAACTTTAATAACCACTACATCAAGAGTACTATCACTCACACATCCATAAATAGTTGTCTCGGTAACATAATACTTAATCGTATCCGGTGCAACGAACGTGCCTGGTGTAGGTGCCACTATTGATCCCGCAGTAACGCCCGGACCATACCATAACAGTTGGTCCCCTGTTCCGCTTGGCACTCCTGATACAGGACCAGGTGTTCTGAACTGACACCATGGTGTTTGCGTAATAATAGGTGGCGCTGGTTTTGGATGAATAGTAATCGTAACCGGTGTCCTTGGTCCTTCGCAACCTGAGTCTATCTGGCTTACCCAATAATTGTGTACGCCTGCAGCATTTACATTAATATAGGGTTGAGCAAGGGTAAATGATCCTCCGGTCGCCATTGTATACCACCTCGCAACCCCACTCGGTGTTGTAGTAACGGTTAGCGTAACAATAGGCCCGATGAACTGGCAATACTGCATTGGTCCGGTAACAACTGGAGCTGGTGGTGTAGTCGTTACTCTGACTGAATCCGTTCCCCTTCCACTTTCACATTGACCCAGTTTCTGACTTACCCATACATGATACATACCAGGCACAGCGGTATTAACTGTAATTGCAATAGTAGAGCTAAAGCCTCCTGTTGGTGTAGTATACCATAACACAGTATCTCCTGGAATAATACCACCCAGTGTGAAAGGAACAAATATTTCACCCTGACAATAGTTCATATCAGACACCGTCGGTGTTGGCGGTGGGTCAACTACTGAAACATGGGTATGACCTGTATCCTTACAACCGTATTGTGTTGTTGCATATACCCAGTAATTACCGGTGTCTGCCGCTACAAAGGTTGTGAAGTTCGGATTTTGTAAGGTAGAAGTAAAACCCGATATAGGTGGCCCGACCCATAAAAAAGTCTCACCTGTAGAATCAGGAGTTACACCCAATTGCAATGTGCTGGTAATATTAGAACATAAAGGTGAATTATTCGTAACGTTCACTACCGGCTTCGGATGAATTACAACGTAAGTACTGTCGGTATCATTCACAACACCTGCATACCTGATTACATGATACAAGCCCGAATCAGGGAATGTAGATGGATAGATAAATGGATTTTGAAGTGTACTGGTAAAGCCACCTGGCCCGGTCCAGCTATAGGTAGCGCCTGTAGAGTCACCCTCCATATCCAGCTTCAGTGTATCTCCTATACATGGGCTGTTATTCACGGCATGTACACATGCTGGTGGTCTTACAGTATCCACTTCAACGTGATACGCAACACCAGACAGTGAACCATTACACCAAAGTTCAAAAGACGAAATTCCGGTACACACACTAATAATATAATCACCACCGTTATAGTTCGAAGTCAGACCAACAGGGCCCATCCACCGACCAGCGGAAATATACATAGGACCACCGCCTGGTAAACATTCCGTGTAGGAAGTAACGTCTGCAGGAGTCAGGGCATAAATAGCTCCGTTTATGTACATCTGACAATATTCTCCAGAGCCTAACGGACCTCCGTTAATACCCCAGGTATGCACCCTGATTCGGTATACAGGTGCACTAACTGTATAAATATAAGCTCCGGGACCTGTTTGACCAGCCCAATATTCAAGTGGTGCACCCAGGCAACTACCTCCACCTGTAGAAACACTACCCATCGAAGTAACTGTCACTCCCAATGAACCGTAAAAGCTGGTACCAGTAAAATTGGAAATGATCATGAATTGACCTTTTGCAGTAAATGATAGTAGAATTGCAATTGCAACAGTATATAAGTATCTCATGTTGAGCCTATGTTTGACAATAAAATTAATGATATTTTTGTTATTTACAAATTAGTTGAGAAAATACCCTCTTTTATCAAGACAGTCAAAACTTATAAATTGGATGGGTATCATTATATAATTTTATAATCACCATGCCATTTGATGTATTTCATCGAATGACTTGATGTTTGTAATAAACCAATATTGTTTCTTGTAATTAATTGCAAATCAATACTATATAAAAGCACAAAGACCACCACTTGATGGTAGCCTTTGTGCTTTTATTATAATATTATGATATTATTATCTTATCAGTGTTACATCACCCTTGGTTTCAAAAGTAGATCCACCACAGTCATATTTGATATAATAAAAATATACACCCATATCTTGCGGCACTCCATTCAAGGTTCCATCCCACGATGTATTGCTGTTTCCTCCTTCAAATACCACAGCTCCCCAACGATTGGCAACCTGGAACTTATGGAATCTATGGAAACTTCCAGCCGGGAATATCGGACGGAAAACATCATTCTTACCATCACCATTAGGAGTGAATGCATCCGGGAAAGTTACTGCACAACAGGTTCCTGGTGTAAGCTCCATATTCGTAGTGGCATAACATCCGAATGGATCAGTAACCTTAAGTGTTATTATACTATGCGTACTTTCCATCTTACCAAAGATAACCGCCTGGTTAATATTGGCAAATGAATGTGATGGTGCCCAGGCGTAGGAATAACTGTAATTAATAGCATTGGCAGAGAACTGCACACTATCTTCCAGACAGAACTTATCTCCGAAAACACTACCTGAATCAATACCGAGAATTTTAAACGATGCATCCGGCGATGCATGTACATTTATTGAATCAAAAGCTGGTCTGGATTTACATCCCTCAGTGCTCTTCGTGGTAACCATAACAACGTGCTTACCACTATCTACCCAACTGATAAGGAATGGGCCGCCGCTGTTTGAATTGGCCGATATTGTTGTTATAGCTGTTGAATTGGCCATTAACACACTATCTATATACCAGGTATAAATAGATGCGCCGGAACTCCTGTCGGTCAACCCCAGAAGTGTAGTATCACCAAGGCAAACATCACCCTTGGTAAATGCAAGCATTGTGGGCTGTGCTATTACTTTGATTCGAACTGTGTCATATGAAGCACAGAAGTTACTGTCATCACTGGCACGCAGAACCACATAATTATTCTGGTTTGCCGCATCAAATTCCACCCTGATTATTGAGTCGTAAATACTTGTTCCGCCAACGGCTGTTGCGCCTGCTGGCAATGTCCACAAATAGCCCGCAGCAAAAAGTGCAGGACCACAACAATAAGAAAGAGTTAAAGAGTCATACTGGCAAACAAAGGGCGCACTTACCTGAATTCCGAATACAGGTTTATATACAATCCTTACACTTACTGATGCACTATCGCCTTCACAACCCGTGATATTGTTTGGCACAGTCTGGCTTACATACCACGTATAAGTTCCGGGCAATGTATCGGTCACTGGTGTGGGAGTAGGGGTAACTGAAGTGCCATTATAATACCAGTTCAGATGCGACGTAGCGATGCTGTCCACAAGCCAGTTCAATGGCTTGGCGATATCATGCTGGCAATAGGCTATGTCCTTGGTTAGTGGTACCGGTGGCTTAACTTTAATAACTACCACATCAAGCGAACTATCACTCACGCAACCATAAATTGTTGTTTCTGTAACATAGTATGATATTGTATCCGGTGCTATTAATGAACCTGGGGTAGGAGCAACAGTTGATCCGGCCGTAACTCCCGGTCCATACCACAACAGGAAGTCCCCGATACCGCTTGGAGCAGCTACTACAGGACCGGGAGTCCTGAACTGACACCATGGAGTTTGAGTTACGATCGGTGGCGATGGTTTAGGGTGAATGGTTATAGTTACAGGTGTTCTTGAACTTTCACAACCGGTATCTGTCTGGCTCACCCAATAATTATAAATTCCGGCCGTAGTAATATTAGGTAACGGCTCCGTATAATATGGAATACCTCCGGTAGCGGCATAATACCAACTGAGCGTATCGGCTGTTGCTGGCATAACATTAAGTGTAGTCACAGGCCCGATAAACTGGCAATACTGCATTGTTCCGGTTACTGTTGGTGCAGCAGGAGTCGTCACTACCCAAACTGTAATACTATCTCGTTTGCTTTCACAACCACCTGATTTCTGACTGAAGTAAACCTTGGTTTTCTGTGGTACCGTAGTATTAATTGGTGTAGGTATAAGCGTCCCGGTTCCACCTGTACCCGATGGATACCAGATCACATATCCTCCCGGCACCAAACCGGAAATAGTATAAGCTCCGAATGGTGTTCCCTGGCAATATCTCGGTTGAGAAATGGTAGGCGGTAGTGGCTGTGGTATCATACCTATATCAATAAATGCGGTATCCTTACAGCCCCATGATGTTGTACCTATAACCCTGTACATTCCCGAATCAATAGGCACGAATCCATTAATTGTCGGATATTGTTGTGTCGAGGTATAGCCCGCGGGGCCGGACCAAAGGAAGGTCTCTCCGGGGGTAAACGGTGTTACGCCCAAAGTTAAAGTATCTACCATACCAAAGCAAAGTGGCGCATTAGTGGTAAGATTTAGAATTGGTTTTGGTCTGATGTATACATACGTACTATCTGAATCATGTACGGTACCTATAGTCTTGATTACATGATATAGTCCGGAATCAGAAAATACAGCCGGGAATATGCTGATATACTGCTGCGTACTCGTAAAACCTCCCGGTCCTGTCCATGCATAGGTTGCGCCTGTTGAATCGCCAAAATCCCACAACTTAAGCGTATCTCCTTCACACGGACTGTTATTATGTGCCGTATGACAAGGAAGTATGGTCAGCAGGAATACTTTGTTATTACAATCTTTCATGCCTGTTGCACTATCTGTTCCTGTAATGGTAAAAGTAGTCGGGCCGGTAAGCAAATTAATATTGATAATAACCGAAGTCCCTGTTGTTGAAGTCAGGCCTGTTGAAGGTGTCCATGTCCAGCTACTCCAGCTCCAGTCTTTATCGGTAGCATACAAAATACTTACAGGTAAAGATGTCATACCAGGCACCGAGCAGGTGTTAAAGGTATCAATTGTTGGGTTTGGCGGAAGCGCATTGGTAACCGGTACGCCATTCACCACAAGTTGCGGATCAGGCAATGCACTATCAATACCATTGTTGTTGGAAAATACATAGGCATACGAAATTATTGCGCTGTCGCCAGGGGCAATTGTACCCAGATTATATACAAGTCCGATACCTTCATCGTTTGTATTGGAGCCGGTATAATAGTAGCCCGATGCTGTTCCGGCCTCGTTCCATATATCACTTAAACTATTTACCGGAGTCAGGCTGAAGGGAATAATAAAGCACTTTGCGCGACAGTCTTTTGTACATAATGACATGAAGGCTGATGCGCCTAAATTTCCAATCGCTGTAACCTGTACCCTGTGATCAAGATCATTTTGATGAACAATAGTATTTGCTGTGGTAAAACTTCCCCCGGGCCATGTTTCATCATTATCCGGATCGCATGTTCTTTCATAATAAACATTCGCAATGGGCGCCGCAGTTGTGTTTTTGAACAAAGTAGTAACTACCACCCATGAGGCTTCTGTATCAACACGTGTTTCCTGCTTTACCGATAGGCCACCGGCTGAGGCTGTACCCGACCAGTTACCAATAATACGGCCACCTGCATTACTATAGGAAACAGGCGCACCGGTAAGAGAGCCTGTACCCGGAAAACCTCCTGCCTGCCAGGCGTTGTTATAAAGCCCGTTTACCTGCATACTCCACCCTTCGGTAGGGAATCCGGGAAGTGTGTAGTCGCCCATATAGGCGGGAGCGCCTACTGCCCATCCGTCATGACCCCAGTCATATACTTCCCCCACCCCTGCGGAACCATGTGGATGGTAACCTGCGGGAGCAGTACTTGTCCCGAAGGCATCATTGTTTATCATCCCGATTTCAAGCCAATGGCCTTGAAGAAAAGTATTTGTTCCTACCATCTGGGCTAAGGATGTGCCAATACCTGCAAAAGTCAGTATTGTAATTACAAGAAAGAGGTAGATTTTTTTCATAAATTTTTTATTATTAGTCTAAAACCATTTCAAAACATTACACAAATCAAAATAACATCATAGCTTTAGGAGCAATGTCATCAACTTAACGGCAGTAATCCATTGCACCGCTTCTTCAGCGCCGACCGCATTACGTTTGGGGCTTAAGTTAATGACATTGGTTTTAGGGGTATTAAAAATACGTAAGTTTTCTAAAACTCATAACTTTTAAACCTCATTTACCACATTTTTTTTCAAAATCCGGTAATAACTTTTCATTGGGAAGGAAAATACTAACTTTCAGTTGATTTCGGGACTAGTTTACTAACATTATTACTAATAACATTTAACTTAAAACTGATCAAACGCTCCAGGCACTATAATTATTTAACCTTTAATAATCTATCAATTACCTCAGTAATGTCACATTACCCTGGTGATGTTCTTTTTGACCATCCTTAAATACTGCATCAATTAAATACACATATACTCCCTCTGGCTGATCTGCATTATTCATTTTGCCATCCCATCCCGACCCATCTAGTGACTTTGTTTCAAAGATTTCCTGTCCCCAGCGGTTATATATACTCATCTTAAAGCTAATAAGGCCCTTCGTAAGATATTGACGGGGGAAGAAATAATCGTTCGACCCATCACCATTTGGTGAGAAAACATTCGGAATGTTCATGTAGCAATCGTCCTTTACCCAAACCGTATCAGATGCCACACAACCATTCAGGCTTACCAGAAGTGAATAATAACCAGGCTGGGTTACCACAATAGCTGGTGTGGTCTGGCCGGTGCTCCATTTCCATTTTGTGCCAGGGTATTTTGTATTAATGTCATCCCTGAGTGTTATTGATTCGCTTCCTGCACAAATGGCAGTATCCGGTCCTAGATATAAATCAGGAGCCAGAAATACATGTATAATTCTGGTAGTAGTGGTATTGGCGCAGGCCCTGTAATGAGCAGTGATAGTAACTGTATCCGTTCCAAAACCATCATACGAATGCGACACCGGGTTAACATTGAATAAGCTGTCCCCATCTCCGAAATTCCACGTAACACCTGTATTACCAATGGTTGTATAAGTACCTGTAAAGGTAACAAAGGTGCTCCGGCACAACACACTATCCGTAACACTGATATTGATAGGACTGATGGAGTCTACATAAACTATGGCTGTGGCAGTATCAAAACAGGGTACAAAATTTGAAGCAATAAGTTGCACTTTATAAGTACCAGTATTTGGATAAACATGCGAAGGACTAATTAAGTTAGATGAATTCTTATCACCAAAATACCAGATATAGGATAATGGTGGAGTACTCAATGAATCAGTCTTATTAGTGAATTGGATAGCGCTACCCTGACAGATAATATTTGGATCGTCTGTAAATGCTGCAACAAGTGGATGGATAAGAGAATCTGTCATTTTGAAGCTATCAACACAATGAAGGTTTGTAGCAACCAATGTTACAGTATATACCCCCTGAGCAAATACATGGCTTGGATTAGTTGATGTATCCGTTGTGCCATCGCCGAAATGCCAAATATAATAAAGTGGACCGGGCGTTGTTGATAGGTTCTGGTAAAACATCGTATCAGCGGAGCAGCCATAATGAACTGTCTGTGTAAATAAACTAGTAATAGAAGGTTGAGTAATGGTCGCCCCCCCAATAACATTATAGGTACACTCACCAACTTTAATCGAGAAAGTTGTATAATTCCCTGCACATAATGATAGAATTGAAATAGTACTATCGGCATGAGCAATAGTTACAAAAGCCGGTGCTGGTGAGCCATTGAAGAGATAAAATACTGAATCCAATGAAAATGGCGGAACTCCTTTGATTGTAATGGTACCATCACAAACACCACATTGCGAAGCATTGGTATGCGCAGTAAGCGTTGCTGGAGGGGGAGCCGGAGCTGCTAAAGTAACGGGACCGGCCGGAGGAGTTACACATACGCCGAACGATGCAACAATGTTGTCATAAACAGTGCCCGCATAAGGTGGCGCGGCTCCGCAAAGGCCGGTTAAGGTAATGGTCCCTGTACTACTGCTTGCAGTTGATACTGCTGTTTGTGGAATACCATCCTTGTTGTAGGTAACAGTAAAACTATGTCCCGGATATAGTCCTGATATGGTTATTGTTCCATCACAAACACCACAGGCAGATGGATTAGTTGAGGCTACACCACTTATTGAAATGGGCGGGTAGGTAAGTACAATCGGCCCGGCAGGCGATGATGAACAAGGACCCTGATGAGCTATTATGTCAGAATAGGTACCTGGACACAAACCTGTAAGGAAAATACTTCCACCAACACTAACTGTAGCAATAACAGTAGGTTGAGGTACACCACTCAGGGTATAGGTTATTGTATCTATACTACCCGGAGTTAATCCATTTATTGCTATAGAGCCATCACAAATCCCACAACGCGTAGGATTGGAAAATGATGTAGTGATTGTGATCAAACCACCTGGTGTAACAGTATAATATCCAAAAGAAGTATCTGCACAGCCCAGAGCGCCTGCTTTATAAGTAGTGGTGGTGGTTGGACAAACATGTAATGTTGGCCCTGTTCCGAGATAAGCGCCAGTACTGGCATTATACCAGTAAATGCTGGAAGTTGCATAGGGCACTGGAGCATAAGCAATAGATGATACTGTATAAGAAGCCCCACCACCCACAGGGGTAAATCGCCAGGCTTCGGTTGGGGGAATGGTCCAAACAGATGGATAATCCCTGCCGGGCGCTGTTGTTGCAGCGGTTCCGGTTGCATTCTGTACTCCAACAATTGCATAGCCACCATTCCAGGTTGCACACACAGGTTTAGCCGCAATATGCACTTCAATTATGTTCGTGGTTTCGTAAATAATAATCTGTGTGGTAGTATGTTGGGTTCCACAAGAGAACATACTGCAGGCACACCAGGTAACAACAAATTTTCTGAATGGAGCAACTCCATCGGTTGAATAAGTTTCGGTACCTACAGGACTTCCCGTAAAAAAAATATCAATGTCGCACCATGGTCCACAAATATTATTGTATTTATATGGATTACCTAACAATGGCCCGAGAATCGACCAATTGTCTGTCATGGTTGCATCTGATGCAGTAAAATCCAGTGTCCCATTCGCGCCCAATATTACTTGCGTATAGTTTATTCCATAGTAGTTAAATGTAAAACCTATGGGATGAAGTATTGAATATACATCATCCGATGTTACACCGGCATCTGTTGGTAAATCACCTTCCAGATGAGCTGTAAGTGTTGTACATGTATCTGTACAACTTAATGAATCACTGCTTGTAACCGTAACCTGCGCTAAGGACCTGCCTGATAAAAATAATACTGCAACAATACAGAGGCTGGTAAATATTCTCTTCATAACTTATCACTTAAAACCAATAAAATAATTCTACGCTATCATTAATAGACAGCATATTTCGAAAAAAGGTTTGTAATAATACAAAAAAAAAATGAACTACAATGTTGCATTGGCATAAACAATATATAAACCTTGTTACGCCTAAGTAAGACTTTCAAAATAATTCCTACAAATTAAGGATAAATTCTGTAGTTGAGTTCTGGGATGTTGGGATGGTAGCGAATTCGTTTTTTGTCCAATTGGTTTTTGTCTACTTTGATTCCGGTTTGATATTCATTCAG
>CAIUZK010000025.1 GCA_903903635.1 uncultured Bacteroidota bacterium | reverse complement strand
CAATAGATGACAACAATACTCTTATTAAGTTAAATCCTGACTGCGGCGCAGCATACTGCAATAGAGGTGAATGTAAAATAAAAATAGATGATAAAAAAGGAGCGTGTGCAGATTTTAATAAGGCAGCGGAATTGGGAATAGCAGCAGCTTATGATCTGATCTCTGAATTTTGTAATTAAACAATAATTACTACACTCGTGAGCTATAAAGGTGAACTTTATCACCTTTAATTTTGATTACCCGAATGCCAGTTACTTTGAATCCCATGCCATAGTTATTTTCTTTTTTCTTTTAAAAATAATGTCTACTTCAATTCCAGTGAGTAGTAGCCATTTCTAGTCGAATTAATAGAGTCTGCCTCAATTTAATTGTTGACATAAACGAACACAATAAATGATCGTTAAAAAGCCCTAGAACAGGGGTTTCCAGCGTGGTCTGTTGTATTTTTAGTGTCAGGTAATTAAACAACACAAAATGAGAGTAAAATACATTCGCTGGAGCACTTTAGGACAATCAGGAGCCAGGCAATTGCTGGACAACAATAAATATGACTTAATCCTGCAGGAACAGATTAGCGGGTCCATTGCTTTTGCTAAAAGACCAAAAGGCGCTGAGTTGCTAAAACATATTGATGCCGGCAAGGTTTCAGATATTTATGTCGAGGAGTTCTCCAGACTTGGTAGAAATGCCTTTGATACTCTATCGACCTTGAATATTTGTGAGCAGCATGAAGTGGTTGTTCATATTCAAAATATGAATCTTGATAGTCGTATAGATGGCAAGCCCAATCCTATATTTAAGATGTTCAGCTATATCGTGTCTGTAATTGCGGAACAAGAGAAGGAGTTAATAAAAGAGAGGACCGAAGCTGGAAAGGTTGCGGCCCGCAATAATGGAGTGGTTTTCGGTAGAAAGGTTGGAAGCAACGAACGGAAGGTTGATTTCCTAAATAAGGAGAATAATAAAGCCATCCTAAAATACTTGGTTGAAGGTCATACCACGGTTCGGGAAATAGCCAAGCTAACCGATTCATCAACAGCCACGGTAATGAAGGTGAAAAGAATTGGTGTTGAAACAAAGCAAATTAAAACAGCTATATAATATGGACGCAATCGAGTTTGTAAGTAATTACGAAAAATACCTGGGAGAAATAGAGCAGGTGGTAAAACCAGAATACCTCCCGGCTATTGAGCGATTAAGAGACAATGACCCTCATGATCTTGTCAGACCCGAAAGCTGGTTCCACGCTGAGACAGATGCAAGGGGTTTTGTCTGGACAATGTTTCTTAGGGAAAGCCAGGCGACTAAACAGCCTTAATATAAAATTGCGACTTATTTTTTACATGATTTTAATTGATGCAAGCCAATTGCACAAGAGGTTGCTCTCAACCCGTATTATTATATTTCTATATGCTTTTGGCTTAAAATACAAATAGTTCGGACTTATACATGCAAGTCCGAACTATTTGTATTAATGCTTATTTCTACTTGAGTAAAACTTTTACTACATCACCTTCAAGCAACTCTTCCAGCCAAACAAATCATAAGTTTAGTCAGCATCCTTAGCGCAAATACCCTCCCAGTATTTAGCTCCCCTGTTATTCATCTCAATTCTCCTTTCAAAATATTCGTATGGCAGCCTTTCTATTTTGTCTTCAAGTGCTACTACATCATTAGGTATTGAATTTATCCTGTTCTCACTGAAATTAATTTTTCTAATTGTGCAAAAATCAGGGATGCTTTTTTCAATGTCATTAATCATACAATCCAAATCCTCAAATTCATATTCCTCAACATAATCGTCAAAACAGGTTGTCATCCCATTATCGAATATATAAATCTCATCAAAGTAAATTAGACCAT
>CAIUZK010000024.1 GCA_903903635.1 uncultured Bacteroidota bacterium | reverse complement strand
CTGAATGAATATCAAACCGGAATCAAAGTAGACAAAAACCAATTGGACAAAAAACGAATTCGCTACCATCCCAACATCCCAGAACTCAACTACAGAATTTATCCTTAATTTGTAGGAATTATTTTGAAAGTCTTACTTAGGTATAACTGTTGATTTATGGGGCAATATATATATTACGGAACAGGCCGGTACCCGTATACGGAAAATAAATACTGCAGGTATCATCAGTACCATCGCAGGTACCGGTATATCAGGATCCACTGGCGATGGCGGGCCTGCTACCGCTGCTCATATTTGTTCTGTTTTCCCCTCGGTCGACCAGTATGGCAATTTGTATTTACCTGATCCCTTCCGTGTAGGCGTTCGTAAGATCGATGCAATAACTGGTATCATCACCACAATAGCAGGCGGTTCTGGCATAAGTGGTTATAGCGGAGATGGCGGCCCTACAACTGCTGCCTTGCTTGGGAACCCTGCACGAATTAATATAGATCATTATGATAATTTATATATTGCTGACAATTGGAAAAACCGTATCCGCATGATCGTCAATAACAATTTTCCGCCCCTATTCTCGGGTGAGTCGGTGATGAACATTAACGATTGCGCGGGCGTGCTGCATCTGGATACCCTGCTGTCTGTGCAGGATTCCAATGTATACCAGAAAGAGATCTGGAGCCTGCTCTATGGCCCATTTCATGGCTCGGCAGCAGTGGCTGATACCATAATCAGTAATGGTGGTTGGCTCTATCCTGCTGGTTTAACCTACACCCCCGCCACAGGTTTTCATGGCACCGATACACTTAAGGTAAGGGTATCAGATGGCATTGCTTCCGATACCACTACGCTAATCATAACAGTAGACACCCCACCATATGCTGCCAGCATAACAGGGGCTGATACCGTTTGCAAGGCTGCTTCCATAACATTAACCGATACGGCCCATGGGGGTGTATGGAGCGCAAGCAACGGCAGGGCGCTGGTAGCAGCAGGCATTGTAATCGGAGTATCCCCCGGGCCCGATACCATCAACTACAGCATCACCAACACCTGCGGCACAGCCACTGCCTCTCATATTGTTACTGTAAAAGGCTGTACTGCAGGCTTTGCTAATACCAGCATCAGCCCGGCCATCAGTATTTTCCCCAACCCAACAGATGGCGCTTTCACTGTCTCCATCCCCACAATTACCAGCGAGCCAGCACTCATCACCATCACCAATATGGTAGGTGAAAAAATAAAAGAGGTAACCACCAATACCAATACCCTGCAACAACTGGAACTCAATGCACCGACAGGTATCTACTTCCTCAACATAAAAACCAATGAAGGGGTGCATAATGTGAAGGTGGTGAAAAAATAGGTAGTATAGGTAAGCAACCTTTACCAGAACCTAAGCATATATTCATTACAATATCAGGTTTATTTTTTTCAGCATGTTTTTTGTTTCCTGATTTTCTTACAATCATTTTGCATTAAACTATGCCTTTAAAATTTCGAAACAGCTTTAGTATGAAAACAATATTATACTGCATTATAGTTTTAATCCTTCCTTTTCAGCTTTTAGGAGTCAATACAGATTCTTTGTTGAGCGAGAAAATTCATATCGAACGGCCATATCTCATTCTCAATATTACTTCCGGCGAATGTATAACCTGTAGGACGGCGGCTGTTAATATCCTGAATAAGATTACCAAAACTATAGCTAAAAGTAAAATCATACTGCTATCTGACGATAAAAATATGAATATATACTTCAAAGAAAATGAGGAAATATTCGGAGGCTATCAAACTGTTTTCGATAAGCGGCTTTCACGTTTATTATCAAATGGTGGGCCATCGGCAACCGCATGTTTAATTGGAATTGATAGCATGCATTGTTTTACTTTAACTAAAGCAAATAATGATTCAATAGCCTACATTAGGACTGTATTGTCGGGTAAAACCACGGGTGGCAAAAAAAGAATAATCATTCAGGATTCAATTACAAGAAGCGCATCCCGTTTATATTTTGACAAAGAGATTTGTACATTCCTGAATACTCAATTTCAGGTTGGCTTATTGTACAATATTGGCAGTGGGGTAACTACCTATATACACGAAAAATGCAGCGATGAAACAATGGGCGGGTTACTGGGTATTTTAGGTCAAAATGGCTATAATGGTTTATCAACTGCTGCGATGAGCGATGCCCTGTTAAAAAAGAAAGGTGTTTCCCCTGCTATAATAAACGCAATAAACCTGCATGACAGGAGAATGTGCTTCAAGGCTTACGCTACTTCAATTAGTGTCAGCGAAAATCTCCAGGATACTACAATAAAAGTGCTTGCAAATATGTTTTTAGCAAAAGATTTAATGCAAGGCTCAGACCCGCTGAATGTAGACAATTACAAATCCTTCTCATTATTAGGATCGGTTGTTGATAACAATGATACACTTACTCCGCTTATTGGCGATTATGAATTTGCTAACGATCATTATTACATGCCTTACTGGAATAGCAAGGGGAGTATTTATAAGATACAAAATGGGCGAAAGATTAATAAGGCGACTGATGTCAGGATAGTTGAAATGGATTTTGACAATAATAAACATGCCAGGAGAGTGCATGTATATAGTATACAGGAAGGAAAAGACGGGCCAGGTAATTATTACTTCCGGGTAACTGATGCCGGTCTTCCCGTAGTGGTGAGCAAAACAAATAAAACCATCAATTTTCTGTCTGAAAATAAGCGTACTTCATTTAGCGAATTTATTTATGAAGCCGGAGATACAGTTACTAATATCTTCGACATTACTTGTAACGATAATTTACTCAAATTCGTTGCTGTTACCGGAAAAAATAATTTTGTAAAAGGAACCTATAACATACTGACCGCTAAAATAGAAATGTACAAGCTTGATAATAAGGATATTGTTTATGACAAAATGAGAATAGATGGAGACAATATTCTCGCTTTTAGGAAAAATGAGAATGAGAACGAGCTCATTCTGGATCAATTTGCCTTTTGATAGCATTAAACTCTTAATTTTATAAATCTCTGTCTGGCGCAGGTCTGTAGCCTGGCCGTGTGGGTAGCAGACCGCTATGTAGAAAAGAATAGTGCAGTATGTGAGAATAATATCACATAAAATTAAGTTTTCTGTTTGATTTTGCAAAATTATCTCCGACTGCTATATGCGGTCAAACTAATGTATTAGAAGCCGCCAGTATTTGTAT
>CAIUZK010000023.1 GCA_903903635.1 uncultured Bacteroidota bacterium | reverse complement strand
CAATTTCACTGAGTATGGCTATGCCTTGAACAATCATGCTTGTAAGACGAGGTAAAAATCGAATGCTGATAGTAGCGGTAGTGCTGGGTAGGTGGTTATGTCCACTTTGTTGCTGAATTTCTCAGCTCTGTGAATCAGGAAGAACATCACGATCTGCTACTATCTGCCATCAGCAGACCATTCCAGACATTTTTGGGTAATGAACTGTATCCGGATCCTTATGAAAAAGCAGCAGCGCTGGGTGAAAGTTTAATCATGAATCACCCGTTTGCCGATGGAAACAAACGAACTGCTATGCTTGCGATGTTGGCTTTCCTACAGGAAAATAATATAGAGATAGTAGCATCCTCCGATGATCTCTGCAATTTCGTAATAAATATGGCAACGGGCGAAAACAGATTTCAGAAAATTGTTGACTGGCTTAAAAGTAATAGCAGGTTGGGTTAACAGGCTTTTTTGCTACTGCCATCTCCCCATATCAGTAAAATACAGTCCTCCCCAAACACCCGATATACTCAAAAAAAATGCCCCGCATTCGCAGAGCATTTTCTAAAATAAACTATTGAATAATTATTACTTAATCTTAAAGGCTTTCTTCACCTTGGCAACGTAGTCGAGCTTCTCCCAGGTAAAGAGTTCCACCTTCATGTTCTTTGATTTGCCATCGGCGCTTTTGAAGGTCTTGGTAACGGTAACCGGTGTGCGGCCCATGTGTCCGTAGGCTGCTGCTTCGGAGTACATAGGCTGGCGCAGTTTCAGGCGCTCTTCGATAAAGTAAGGGCGCATATCGAATACTTCGCTTACTATCTTAGCAATGTGACCATCGCTCATATCAACTTTGGCGGTACCATATGTCTGAACATAAATACCCATTGGCTGAGCAACACCAATTGCGTAAGAAACCTGAACAAGTATTTCGTCGCAAACACCGGCAGCAACAAGGTTCTTGGCAATGTGACGTGTAGCATAAGCAGCTGAACGGTCAACCTTGCTTGGATCTTTACCAGAGAATGCGCCGCCACCATGAGCGCCCTTGCCACCATAAGTATCTACAATGATCTTACGGCCTGTAAGACCAGTATCGCCATGAGGACCACCGATAACGAATTTGCCGGTAGGGTTAACGTGGTATTTTATTTTATCGTTGAACAGGTGTTTGTGCTGAGGATAGCTCTTGAGCACGCGTGGAATAAGAATGGTCTTAACATCCTTAGTGATGCGGGCCTGCATATCTTTTTCATCAGCAAAATCATCGTGCTGGGTAGAAATAACTATGGTATCGATGCGAACAGGTTTGTTATCATCGCTATACTCAAGTGTTACCTGGCTTTTGGCATCAGGACGCAGATACTTCATCTGTTTGCCTTCGCGGCGTATTGCGGCTAACTGAATAAGCAGGTTATGCGCCATATCCAATGCAAGCGGCATGTAGTTATCGGTCTCGTTAGTGGCATAACCAAACATCATACCCTGATCGCCGGCGCCCTGATCTTCTTTTTTCTTTTTTTCCACGCCCTGGTTGATATCGGCAGACTGCTCATGAATAGCAGAAAGGACACCGCAGGAATGCGCTTCGAACATGTATTCGCTCTTGGTATAACCAATACGTGCAATTACTTCGCGGGCGATTGTCTGCACATCGATGTAAGTGTTGCATTTCACTTCTCCTGCCAAAACCACCTGGCCGGTAGTTACCAATGTTTCACAAGCTATTTTGGCCTGTGGATCCCAAGCAAGAAAATTATCAACGAGTGCGTCTGATATCTGGTCAGCGACTTTATCAGGATGCCCTTCGGAAACTGATTCTGATGTAAATAGATACGGCATGTTAAAATTAAGATTTTAGTTTTTTTTGAATTGGGCTGCAATTTATGTATTGTTTATTGGTATATCAAATTTGTAGCTTCTTATTATTGGTTTTTGTGTTTTTGTTGTGGAATAACCGATAATGAAATACTAACAAGCACACTGATTAATTATCTATGCCATATGTCTTTCCCCAGATGATAGATTTTACAGGACATTACTTTATCAGGCACAACAACTGTACAGGAGAAAATTCATGCCTTTCCCTAATCATCTACAAAAAGTTAGCCTGTCAATTAATGACATTGGGTAAAGATGCTGTTCAGGTTGAGACAACCTCTTGTCTTTTTTCTATCAATCGCGGATTCTTCCTATTTTGCATTTAATGCGTACTAATCTACAACGTACAATTATTGAAAATTTAGTACTTACGGGCCTTGCTGTAGCATTTTTTATGGTTACCTATTCAAGGCTCAGCCCTAATCCCAGGACCATTTTCGCTTCGGACCCGAATGGATATTATCTGTATTTACCAGCAGTTTTTATCTACCATGACTTTCATAATTTACCCAAAAGCGATTTTGTTTATAACCTCAGCAATGAGAAAGGCGAGGGTTTTACCAAGTATACATGCGGGGTAGCCTATTTCTATATGCCATTTTTTCTTGCAGCCCATCTTTACGCCCATATGTGCCATTATGATACTATGGGCTTCAGCCCGCCTTATTGTTATGCTATAATGATTTGCGGCACATTATGGGCCTTTATTGGTTTGTATGTGCTAAAAAAACTGATGCTCAGGTATTTTAAACCTGAGCCCACCTATATCACATTACTGGCTATTATGCTGGGCACAAATTTTTTCAATTATGCCACGTTTGAAAGCGGCATGTCGCATGTATACAACTTTGCACTCTTTGCAGGCATTATGCTTGCCACCGACCAATACTACAAAATACCTAAAAAAAGCCTGGCTATACTTTTAGGCCTGCTGGCTGGCTGGATAATACTGACCAGGCCAACAAATGCAGTACTTCTTATTTTCCTCTTTATATACCGGGTGGTTAGCCTGGAGGATCTCAAGACGCGAATAAGCTTCTTCAAACAAAATTACAGCCATCTGGCGCTGGCAATTCCTATGGGTATTCTGGTTTGTATCCCCCAAATGTTTTATTGGAAGGAAATGACCGGCCACTGGATCAAATTTTCGTATGTGGGAGAGGAGTTTATTTATTGGGCACACCCAAAGATAGCCGAGGTTTTGTTTGATACCCAGAACGGGCTTTTTCTCTATGCCCCATCCTTACTATTTATGCTCTGGGCAGTAGTTGCAAAACGCAAAGATCCAAGAATCAGCATATGGGGATTAAGCATTGTTTTTGTCCTCATTACCTACATATTTGCGAGCTGGCATGCCTGGTGGTTTGGATGCGCTTACGGACATCGCTGCTACATTGATTTTTTCCCATTATTCGCCTTCCCGATGGCAGTTACCTTTGAACAAATACTATTGCTGAAAAGCAGGATCATAAACCTGTTACTGTTTCTGATATTGGCGGTATTTGCATATTATACAATTGGCATGTGCCAGCTCTATGTGGCTGTAGCCATTTTTGATGGGCCAGACTGGCGTTGGAACTGGGGTACATGGGCAAATATGGTAAAGCGCGTTTTTTAGAACCAGTAACCAACAAGACAGAGGATATTGATCTCTTGTTTCAAAGATGCCAGGCATGCAGTTCAAGAGTATAAAAGCGGAATACCATGAAAAAGGTATTGCAACACCACAAAACGGCTTTTACCTTTGAATAAAAGTTATGAAAAATATCATTGCTTATTTTTTCATTCCGGCCTGTTTTTTCATTTCCATGGCTGCAAGTGCTCAATATACCAATAAGGTAAATGCCTTTGTACAAAGCGGCTATACAGTACCCTATGCAAGTGGGGCTAATATGAGCCAATATTACCACGGTGGTTTTGCCACCGAAATGCACATTGTAGCCTCGCTCAGCAAACGTAAATCGGATGCCCGGTTTTCGTTTCTGTTCAATACCGGATATAACTATTTTGGCGGCAGGACATGGGAAGATTATGATTCTTATGGCAATCTTGTTCTTTACAAATCAGACCCAATAATGGTATTGCCGGTGCATGCAGGATTGAGACTGGATATTGGCAATGTGCCCAAGATGAAAAATGCACTCTATATGTCGCAAGACTGGGGGTATACCTTTATTGAGGGACCAAAGGGCGGTACCAGATTCGGGCATACATTCAACCTGGGATTCTTAGCCAGAAGATTCGATATGGTATGGGGTATAAATACCTGGAAAGGCAGCACAGGCAATAAATTCCACTATTTCTCATTTAGAATGGGATATATGATATTTTAATAGGGGGACCATTCCCTTCAGAAAACTTAAACGTTGGTAAGGATAGCAATAATTATTCTACTTTTGGAGCCGATATGGTTAGTGTTTCAGAAGCAGAAAAAATAATATTGTCGGAGAAAAGGGATTATGGCACTGAGCTGGTTCCTTTTGAACAGGCTATGCACAGGGTGCTGGCTAAAGATATTGCCACTGACCGCGACCTGCCACCCTGCAACAGGGTTACCATGGATGGCATTGCCATCAGGTATGCTGCATTTGAGCGGGGCACACGATCGTTTAAAATTACTGCTACCATTGCCGCAGGCATGGCTCCAACCGACATCAGCAACGATGAAGAATGTGTAGCTATAATGACTGGCAGTGCACTGCCATCCAGCACCGATACTATGATCAGATATGAGGATGTAGCAATAACCAATAACATTGCCACAATATTGACTGATGCTGTAAAGAAGGGGCAGAATATTCATCTGAAAGGAAAAGACAAAAAGCAAAATGATATAGTAGTAAAGGCCGGGAATATTATAGATCCGGCATTGATAAGTATGGCGGCCTCGGTAGGATGCACAATGCTTGATGTAAAGAAATTACCGCGAGTAATTATCATCACCACAGGCGATGAACTGGTAATGCCCGACCAGGCACCTACCCCCTACCAGATAAGAAGCTCGAACAGCTTTACCCTGAAAGCCACGCTGCAGCAATATGCGGTTGAAGCTGATTTGCTACACCTGCCTGATGATCTTGATTTAACCAGAAACAAAATAAAAGATTGCCTGCAGCAATATGATGTGCTGCTGATGTGTGGCGGAGTGTCGATGGGCAAGTTTGATTATGTACCTCAGGCGCTGGAAGATGCCGGGGTAACAAGGCTGTTTCATAAGGTGCAGCAGCGGCCGGGCAAGCCATTCTGGTTTGGAAAAAATGAACAGGGTGTTTTGGTATTCGCATTCCCAGGCAATCCTGTATCGGCGTTTCTTTGCCTGCACAGGTATTTTATACCATGGCTATTTTTGGAGTCGAAGGTCGATTGTCTGAAGTCGAAAGTTTATGCAGTACTTGATACTGATGTAACTTTTAATGCGCCGATGCAGTATTTTATGCAGGTGAAAGTGCCGCTTAATGAACTAGGGCAACTTACTGCAACACCAATAGAAGGTAATGGATCGGGTGATTTTGCCAACCTGCTGGATTCGGATGCGTTTATGGAATTGCCGATGGAACAAAATGAATTTAAAAAAGGGGAAGTGTACCCGGTATGGCCTTTTAAAAAGATAATATAGCATGAACAACTTCACACACATAAATGATAACGGACAACCAGCCATGGTAGATGTGAGCACGAAAAAAGTATCGCTGCGTGTGGCTACTGCCCGGAGTATCATATCGATGCCACCTGAGGTGATTGCGAAATTTACGGATGGTGATATCATGAGCAAGAAAGGACCTGTATTTCAGACGGCCATTATTGCGGGTATTATGGCATCTAAGAAAACAGGTGAACTGATACCATTGTGCCATCCGCTGGGACTGGATAACTGCAAGATAGATATCCACATCAATGAGCTGCAGGAAGTGGTGATAGACTGCACTACCAGCATTACTGCAAAAACAGGCATAGAGCTGGAAGCACTTGTAGGCGCAAGCATAGCGGCACTAACCGTATATGATATGTGCAAGGCACTGAGCCATGATATTGTGATCAGGGAAACCAAACTAATGAAGAAAACAGGAGGCAAAAGTGATTTCAACAGAGAGGGATAAGGATGCAACTGCGCCACTGTATGGCCTGGTGCTGGCAGGTGGCAAAAGTGTGCGCATGGGCAATGATAAAAGCATTATACATTGGCATGGCAAGGAGCAGCGATACTATATGGCCGATCTGTTGCAGCCCTATTGCGAAAAGGTATTTATATCTTGCCGGGAGGGACAACAGGAGGGCATAGATAAAAACTATGCTTCACTTACCGATAATCATGAAGGAGCTGGACCGCTTATTGGCATACTCAGCGCTTTCGCAGCACATCCAAATGCGGCCTGGCTGGTAGTGGCCTGCGACCTTCCATTACTGGACCATGACACCCTTTATTTTCTGGTTAATAAAAGGGTTACAGGTAAAATGGCTACCACTTTCAAAAGCCCGTTTGATGGGCTGCCGGAGCCATTGATAACGATATGGGAACCCATGAGCTTTGAGCTGTTAAAACAACATATAGCCGGTGGCTATACCTGCCCAAGAAAAGCCCTGATAAGAAATGAGGCGCTGGTTACCCTACTGGAACCACCAAATCCTGATACCCTGATGAATGCCAATACACCTGAGGATGCAGCGCAGGTTAGGGCTATTATTGCGGGGAGGGGGTAGTGTGGACTAACCTACCTTATGGATGTGCGGCCACCCATATTTCCCCATCTTCAAAAACTTCTTTTTTCCAGATGGGTACGGTTTGCTTCAATGTATCGATGATGTACCGGCAGGCTTCGAAGGCGGCGGCACGGTGTGCGGCTGATACGGCAATGATGACAGGGATATCCAGCACGGATAGGCTGCCCACGCGATGATGGATCAGTATTTTGTTTAGTGGCCAGCGAGTGAAGGCTTCATCGGCTATTTTCTGCATTTCTTTTAGGGCCATAGGCACATAGGCTTCAAAGTCCAGCCGCACTACAGGTTTACCCTTTGTGGCATTCCTTACTGTACCTATAAACACATTTATACCACCGCTATCGGGTGTCATTACCCACCGGGTGCATGCTTCGGTATTCAGTGGTTCACTAAGTATCTTTATGTCTGTCATTAATATTATGCGATATCGGTTATGCTTAATTGATCTTTATATAAACGGGATATTTTACCTTTCTAGCCACCACTCACAGGGGGTATAATGGCGAGTTCATCACCTGCATGTATTATTGTACCGGCAGTGGCATATTCACCATTTACCGCAATAGCCAGAGAGGATAGCCGGGTAAGGGCCGGGTACCGATTCTGTAACAGCAACTGAAGAGCGCCAACAGACATGCCATCAGCTTCGGCAACAGCAACTACCGACTGCCCTATTATCTCCTTTGCTATGCCAAATGCAAGAATATTTATTGCCATGAATGACTATTTGAAAATTTGAAAATGCTTGAGGAAAACAATGCATCCTGCCACAAATACAAGCAATGCAGTTATGCGTCGTATCATCAGGTGGTCCAGCTTCAATGCGCCCATGTGGGCGCCTATTTGCCCACCTACCAGAACCGTTACCGACAATATGGATATCCTCGCCACATTGATGTCTTTGGGCAAAAAAGCCAATTGACCTGCCATACCAGACAACGAATTTACCAAAATAAAGAAACTTGCAGTAGCAGCTATTCGGCGTGGGGTATCCCACCTCATCAGGCTGAGTACAGGGATAAGAAATACCCCGCCACCTATACCAACCATACCCGAGAGCAATCCTATGCCGCCACCTATCATTGTACTTTTCAGCAAACTGTTTTTATAGTAAATGATCTGATCTTCCTTTATCTGCATGGTTTTGATCCACATGAGTATTGACGCGACAATAAGGCATACACCCAATATAGCGAAAAAGGTTTCCTGGCCTATTTTAAGTCGCGCACCTAAATAGGAAAGGGGGATACTTAGTACGATAAACGGGATGACCTTTCGCCAGTGCATATGGCCATGCCTGATGAACATATAAACACCACCGGTTACCACAATAATATTGCAGAGCAGGGCAATGAGTTTCATCTCCTGATAAGGCAGGGCATACATGGTCAATATGGCCAGGTAGATGGTGCCGCCACCAAAACCAACCGAGCCATTAATTATGGCAATAATCAGAAAGAAAATTATGATCTCCCAATGCTGCATCTACCCTGTTTGAACTGTTTAAGGCCTTTTCTGCCAACCAGATAATCCTCAAATATAGTCAAACTATCGGGCTGAGCGTGACCGCCCGGCCAAGGTGGTCAGGAAACCACGAAATGGTAGCCCTGCCCCTTTAGGGTAACGATCTCTATACCATCGCCCCCCGAGAAATAGCCCCTGAGCTTGCGGATATACACATCGAGGTTGCGGGAATTGAAAAATGAATCATCGCCCCAAACGGTTTGCAGCAGGTGACGGCGGTCGACGGCGGTATTTGTATTGGCGCAAAGTACAGCCAGTATCTGCGACTCGCGGTTAGACAGTTTAATGATACCAGATGGGGAATGCAACTCGAACCGGCCGGGATAAAACCTGAACTGTTTGAGTACTACCTCGTCGGGCAGCGACTGCATGGGCGAAGCATCACGGCCCATGATCTTGAGCTGATTCTCGATCCTGACAATCAGTTCTTCCATGCTGAAGGGCTTCTTCAGATAATCGGTACCCCCGGAAGAAAAACCTTTGACAATATCGTTTGGCTGTGTTTTTGAAGTAAGAAAAATAATGGGTAATTGCGGCTCTGAGTTGCGGATATGGGTAGCCAGGGTAAAACCATCTATATCAGGCAGCATTACGTCGAGCAGGCAAATATCGGGGCCGAAAGCCTTTAGCTGAGGAATGATCTTTGAGCCGTCTTTTTTGTGCAGCACCTCGTAGCCCCTCATTTCAAGGGTGTCCTGCACAATGCGTGCCAGGTAGGGTTCGTCTTCGATATATAGGATTTTACGTTTCATAAAATAAACCTGAACCCCTTGCGATGATTTATGGGTTTAACGGCAAGGTCAAAGTAAACATGCATCCGCCAGCCACCAGGTTATTCACAGCAATATTTCCCTTATGCTGGCGCATTACCTGTGCGGCATAGCTCAGGCCAAGGCCATGGCCCTTTATATTGTGCCGGTTGCCGGTTGGCACCCTGAAAAATTTCTCAAATACTTTTTCCCTGTACTCTTCGGGTATGCCGGGACCATTATCCTTGAATTCGAGCCGGACACTTCCGTTAGCCCCGGCCAGTTGAATTTCAATATTCACAGGTTTATCGCCATACTTCAGGCTATTGTCTATCAGGTTCACCAGTACGCCCTGCATATGGAGTTTGTCCATAGGGATCATGAAATTCCGGCCAGTGGTTTGAAAGGAAACTTTGGCTTCAAACTGCCTGATGCGCAGTTGCATGTTCTGTAATACCTCGGCAACCAGCTTGTCCAGTTCATAACTTTCCTGTTGCAGGTAAATGTTGCCTGTTTCGAGCAGGGACGTATTCAGCACCCTGGTGGCCAGTAGCTCCAGGCGGTCCATCTCGGCAGTTGCCATGCCCAGGTATTCGCGGCCCTTTACCGGATCTTCAATAATGTTGAAATGATTCAGTGCTTCGAGTGCAACTTTTACTGTAGCTATAGGGGTTTTCAGCTCGTGCGACATATTGCTGATAAAGTCGTCTTTCATATTGCCCAGCCTGATCTGCGACTTGAGGCTTCTGAAGGTCATGTAGAAGGCCGCGGCAGTTAAGGTAAGCAGAATGATAACGAAAAATATCTGCGGCAGAAGTTTGAAAAAGAGATACCAGAAATAATTATTGACAACGATGCCATTTGCATTGGTAAAGAAACTGCTTGCAATAAAAATGGCAGCATTACCCTTTCGGTCGCTGTCGCTGCTGTTGATCCATTGGGCATTGAAATTATAGCCGCAATGCCTCATTTCGCGGGTAAACTGTTCGTTGAAAATAGTAGTGTCGAGCTGGAACAGTTTTTTCTGCTCCTCATCCGACCTTGGCTTTTTAACATTGGAGAGTAAAGTGTGCAACCCTTCGGGCGATAAATCACTGCTCTGGCCGGTGTTCTCCGTATTACCGCCCTGGCTGGTCAAAAGGAATTCCTTATTAACCATGGAGGGGTAAATATTCGTGAGCAGAAGGGAGTCGGAAATTCTGTGCTGAACTTCAAAAAACACCTTGGAAAGGTCTTTTTTAAGCTGGGCCTGCTGTTCGTTGTACTGGCTATAGAGCCACTGGGCAGTGAACAGGACGAGCAATACCTGACTAAAGAGCATCAGCCCTTTAAGCCATTTCATATTTATTTTCTTATTCCCTGCCATAATCAATAAAACAAATGTAATACACAGATTACATATCAGCGGCAGGGTTTAACCTTATTTAACATTATTAAAGGTAGATATATGCCAAAAGTTGGGTTGCTGATTGCATTCAGGTGTTACAGCAGGATCAACCCTGGTTGGACAATCAGGCTTTGGGCTTATCCCGGTTGAACATCCAGTGCACGTTAAACTTATCGGCACACATGCCGAAACGGGCATCCCAGAAGGTATCCTGTATGGGCATGATTAACTTACCATCTTTCGACAGACCGGCAAATACGCTGTTCAACTCGTCTTCGCCGGTGAAAGCCAGGGAAATTGAGAAATAACGGATACTTATTTTCGGAAGCAAGTAATTATGGTTTGGGGAATCATTCAAAAACGTACCTTTGCGCCGCTATGCAGATAGAAATGTTAAAATCTAAAATCCATAGGGTAAAGATTACCGAGGCTAATCTCCATTATATAGGTAGTATTACCATAGATGAAGACCTTATGGATGCCGTCAATCTTATAGAGAATGAAAAGGTGCAGGTACTCGATATAGACAATGGAGAACGGCTGGAAACCTATGTTATCAAGGGCACAAGGGGTTCGGGTATGATATGTATGAACGGACCCGCAGCAAGAAAAATTGATGTAGGCGATACTGTTATTATCATTTCATATTGTTTACTTGACTTTGAGGAAGCCAGGAACTTTAAGCCACATATAATATTTCCTAAGGAAGACAATAGCTTATAATAGCGATTCCATTAGTACCTTTATAAGATTATGAAGAAAACCCTCCTGACGATATTAAATTATCTTGTTTTTCTCGGGCTGGGAATTTGGATCGTGTACCATATGATACACCAACTTACTCCCAAGCAGGAGTCGGAACTGGTGGATGCTATTAAGAGTATTAATCCCTGGTATCTTATTCCTATATTCTTTGTTGGTTTTCTGTCCCATTTTTTTCGGGGGCTGAGATGGCGGTATCTGCTTGAGACCGTGGGCAGTAAACCCTCGGTTGCCAATATAACATTTGCCGTGATGATCGGGTATATTACCAATCTGGCGCTTCCCAGGGCCGGAGAAGTAGCCAAATGTACGGTTCTGGCCAAGTATGAAAAAGTGCCTGCACATAAAATGATAGCCACAATTGTATCTGAGCGGGCATTTGATATTTTTTGTCTGATTATAATTGCGATACTGGCTTTTGCCCTGCAGGCATCAACCATTAGTGGTTATGTATCGGATAAAATGCACCTGCTTACAGAAAAAATCCAGCGACATCAGAATATACTTATTGCTATTATTGTTTGCCTTGTTTTGATTGTTTTAATACTAATATATGTATACAAGCGAAACAAAGAAACAAAGGTGGGACTAATCATCAAGGAAATGAGCCATGGTGTTATGTCTATCTTCCATATGAAAAAGCGCTGGCAATTCATAGGGTATACGGTGCTTATATGGCTGATGTATCTGGGTCAGATCTATATTGGCCTGAAAAGCCTGCCCGCAACAATAGCGCTTACGCCACTCGCCGCACTGGTAGTGCTGGTATATGGCAGTGTAGGCATGATCATTACCCCGGGGGGCATAGGCGCCTACCCTGCAATGGTAGCCCAGGTGCTCGGTGTGTACCTGATAGCTGATATATCGGCTCAGGCATTTGGCTGGATAGCGTGGAGCGTACAAACCGCAATAATTGTAATACTGGGCCTGATCAGCTTATTATTAATTCATCCTTACAATCGCAGAAAAGATGCACAAATTGCAGTGGATTCAGCACAAAATATATAGCAGGGAGGATCTGGTGCGGGAATGCAATGTTTGGCGGGCCACCCAGAAAAAGATCGTTTTTACCAATGGCTGCTTCGATATTCTGCATCACGGGCATCTTGATCTGCTGGCAAGGGCGGCGGGTTTTGGCAATATTCTGATACTGGGATTGAATACCGATAGCTCGGTTCAGCGATTGAAAGGGCCTGAGCGGCCGGTTACCAACGAAAATGACCGGGCATTTCAGGTGGCATCACTGCTGTGTGTGGATGCCGTATGCCTTTTTGATGAAGACACACCCGAAACATTAATAAAACTCCTCAAACCAGACATTCTGGTAAAGGGTGGCGATTATACTATAGATAAGATTGTGGGAGCAGATTTTGTGCAGCACAATGGCGGCAGTGTGGAGATCATACCTTTTGTGGAAGGGTATTCAACCACCGGAATTATAGACAGGATAAGGCGTTTGTAACTGTATAATATTCATAATTAACCAAATATTAAGAAATTGTAAACACAACCTGTGCCCGACATTAAATCGTAAATTTAGCCCAAATATTTTTGGACAATACTTTATGACCTTGCCAATGGAGCAGGTTGATTACTTACGACGAATAAAACATGCTTAAATCTAATAAACAAACTATAATTCGTGATCTGAGCTGGCTTTCATTTAATGCCAGAGTTTTACAGGAAGCAAAGGATTCTTCAAATCATATACACGACCGGCTCCGTTTTTTGGGCATTTTCTCCAATAACCTGGATGAATTCTTCAGGGTACGTGTAGCTGCGCTAAACAAAATGGTATTATTGGGCAAGGCGGCCAAAATGCACATGGAAGCCAATCCTGATAAGATACTTAAGAAAATACAACAAACCGTTATTGCTCAACAGGCCGATTTCGACAGTACCTACTCTGAAATTATAACTGAACTGGAACGAAAGAACATTTTCATAAAAAATGAAAAGCAACTTTCTAAAAAACAAAAAGATTTTGTTTCAAAGTTCTTTGAGGAAAAAGTAAGAACCCAGGTCATTCCGCTGATGATCGAGACCATTCCGCAAATGCCACTGTTGCGCGATAAATCCATCTACCTGGCCTGCGTATTGGGAAACAATAAGGAATCCATGCTGCAGCGGTATGCAATGATAGAGATCCCAACAAAGGTGTTGCCCAGATTCGTAATCCTACCCTCGGAAGAAGGACAGAAAAACATAATACTGCTGGAAGATATCATCAGGCTTAATCTGCCCAGCCTGTTTGCGCCATTTGGGTTTAACCGGTTTTTGGGGTACATTATTAAGGTAACGAGGGATGCCGAACTGGAGATAGATAATGATGTAAACACCAACCTGATATCGGAACTGGAAAAAGGCCTTAAGAATCGCAAAAGGGGGAGAGCTACACGATTTGTATATGACCGGCAGATAGACCCTATGATGCTGAACTATCTGACCAGAAGGCTGGGTCTTACAAAAAAAGACAACCTGATTGCCGGTGGCAGGATACATAATTTCAAAGACTTTATTGATTTCCCGGCTTCCATCTTTAATGATATCACACCAAGGCCACAGCCATTTGTACACCCGCTGCTGATGCAACCGTGCCGGATTATGGATATTATTGAGAAGCGGGATGTTATGCTGCATCTGCCGTACCATTCATTCGATTCCATTATTGATCTGCTGCGAGAGGCGGCTATTGACCCTTTCGTACAAAGTATACGTATTACCTGCTACCGGCTGGCTAAAAATTCGAAGATCGTAAATGCGTTGATCAATGCCGTGAGAAACGGTAAGGAAGTAACCGTTGTGCTTGAGCTCCGCGCCCGTTTTGATGAAGAGGCCAATATGCGCTGGAAAGCACAACTGGAAGAAGAAGGGGTAAAAGTTGTATTGGGCATTCATGATATGAAAGTGCATGCCAAAATATGCGTGATCAGGAAACGGGAATTCAATCGTACCAAGCAATATGGATTTGTATCGACCGGTAATCTGAATGAAAACACCGCAAGATATTATGGAGACCATTGTCTGCTTACTACCAACAAAGAAATACTTGCGGACATTAACCGGATTTTCGATTATCTGGAAAATCCGATAAAAAAGATAGAGAATTTAAAAAACTGTAAAACGCTGCCTGTTTCCCCGCTCAATATGAGAAGGAATATGCTGCTGCAGATAAATAAAGAGATCAGGCTGGCAAAGAAGAAGAAGCCCGCTTCTGTAATCATCAAATTAAACAGCCTGGTAGATACCACCCTTATCGAGAAAATACATGAGGCAGCTAAGGCCGGAGTAGATGTTAAGATGGTGATCCGTGGTATATGCAGCGCCGTTACCGATCAAAAGGCGTTTAAGGAACATATATATGCCATAAGTATTCTGGACGAATATCTGGAGCATGCGCGGGTTATGGTTTTTGGCAATGGTAAAGAGTCGAAGGTCTTTATTTCATCGGCCGACTGGATGATACGGAATCTTGACCACCGGATTGAAGCAGCATGTCCTGTATCTGATAAAGAAATCAAGGAAGAACTGATAGAAATATTGAGGATTCAGCTTGCCGAGAACGTAAAAGGGCGTATATTAGATAATGAGCAGCGCAACGAATATGTGCAAAGAGCGGAGCATGAGCCTGAGGTGCGCTCGCAGGAGGCTATTTATAACTATTTACGCCATAAAACATACCAAAAGTGATACTTGCAGCTATTGATATCGGGAGTAACGCTGCCAGGCTACTGATCAGTGAGGCATCGGTATATAAGGATGGGACTGTTGATTTTACCAAACAGAATCTGTTAAGAATTCCCCTAAGGTTAGGCTTCGATGTATTTGATAAGGGAGTTGTTACCGATGTTAAGAAACGCAAACTCATTGAAACACTGAAAGCCTACAGGCTATTAATGAACATTTACAATGTAGAAGCATACAAAGCCTGTGCCACCTCGGCCATGCGCGATGCATCTAATGGCGCCCAGATACTTGAAGAGATCTATGCGGAGACAGGGTTCAGGATAAAAATCATTACCGGCCAGGAAGAGGCCAACATCATTTATGAAACGCACATAGCTGAAAATCTGAGCGATAACAGGGCTTACCTTTATATAGATGTGGGCGGCGGCAGTACAGAGGTTACACTATACTCGCACGGGCACACCATTTTCAAGGAGTCATTCAATATAGGTACCATCAGGCTGCTGCACAACAAAGTTTCGGACCAGCAGTGGGAACATATGAAGTGGTTTGTGAAGACCTATGCCCGCGATTACCAGCCGCTTGAAGCCATTGGTACAGGTGGAAACATCAACAAAATATTTTCGATTTCGAAACGTAAAGAAGGAAGGCCGCTTTCGCTCGACCTGCTTAAAGATTATTACAAAGAGCTAAGCTATACCCCACTTGAAGAAAGAAAACACCTGTACCAGTTTCGCGACGACCGGGCCGATGTAATTGTTCCCGCCCTTCAGGTCTATATAGCAGTAATGCGCTGGGCACAGGCCGACGAGATATATGTACCCAAGATAGGTCTTGCAGATGGTTTGGTAAAGATTCTTTATAATGAGCAGGTTGCCATGGTAAAGTAGCGGCTGTTACCAATGTATCAGCTTAATATTCTCGTTATACTCAGCGCCTGAAATTTTAAGATAATAATTACCGGCAGGCAATCCTTCGCCCGGAATAATGGTGTTGCCTTTATTGCTGCGGCCTTTCCATATGATCCGTCCGTTGACATCGGAGAGTATTAATCCTGTATCATCGGGTAACTGACTTACCTGCCAGTTGTTTTTGGAAGGATTAGGGAATACGAGCACTTTGCCAGGCTTTACCGTAACCATGCCTACCGAATATCTCAAAGTAGTGTCCTGTTTTATGACCCCAAGCTTTTTACATATGGTCAGCGCATCCGGATTCAGAATAAGGCTGTCCATGGAAGCAGCCCAATTGAAAACAAAAACCTGTGTATCCAGCGTATTGTATGCCTGGACAAAAGTATCTGCCGTAGCCGAATGCAATTGCAACTCTACAGGTGTATAAAATAATTTGGTAGAGGCAGGGCAGGAAGTGGTCTGAATCAATTTCACAATAACATTGCTCCCCACCTGATCCCATTTGATGGAGTAAATAGGATAACCCTTACCATATATCCACTGATGAAAAAAGCTATCCAGACTATATCCATAAATAGAATCAACTATTGCGTTCAGATTAGCTGTACTGGCATTGCCAAAACTATACCGTTGAAGGTAAGTGCGCATGGTAAGGAAGAAAGCGCTATCGGTGGGAGCCAGATATCTTAGCATGGTTGCCACTCCCTGCCCTTTGTAATAAACAGTAGGTTGGTAAAACAAAGTGGATGCGCCAGAAGTGTCGGTTACGTATACTTCTCCGCAAGGCACACCAAGAAGCGAATTAAGCAATAACTTACGATGTGCTTTACCTGCAGCCGGACTCCAGAAATGATCGTAGAATAATTGCTCGGCAAAGGTGGCAAAACCTTCGCTCAGCCACATATCACCCCATGTAGCATAAGTAACATAATCGCCAAACCACTGATGCATGAGTTCATGCGCGATAACCTCAGTAGACGGGGTGCCGAGGGTTATCATTGTCTGATGTTCCATGCCACCAGGGAGATTGGTATAGCATACGCCAAATTTCTCCTGCCAGAATGGGTACCTTCCATAAAGTGAGGAGAAATAGTCGATAAACAAACCTATGCTGTCAAAATTGGCTTTGTATAACGGGTTGAAAGTGGCGGTATCCAAAAAGAAATTCTGAATCAGCATGGAATCAGAACTTCCTGTAAAATGCAACCATGATTTATATTCGGAATACCGGGAAACAGCTATCGAAATAAGGTAGTAATCTATAGGATAATGCGTTTGCCAGTGGTAGGTGGAAAATCCCGGAGCAGATGTAGTATCCACATTTACAAGTACGCCATTGCTGCCATCTGCCCGTCCGGAAGGAACGGTAATAAACATATCCACAGAGTCTATCTTATCGGTAGCCGATTGTTTGGCAGGCCACCAGTCGAGCGCAACCCATGGATCGCTCACAGAATACAACATATGCGTACCATGGGAAGATATGGCATGTGTTAGCCCATTGAAAAAACCGCCTCCGGGAGGAGGCGCTCCGTGATAGTATATCTGCGCGGTAAAATAAGTTCCGGCAACCAATGCTGAAGGCAGCGTAATTGTTCTGATAAATCCAACATGAGTAACCGGTAACAATGTTCCGTTTACCTTGGCCGAATCGATTATCATGAGTGTATCCAGTTCGAAAATGTAGCTGCTCATTGAAGGGACCACGACCTGCGCGGTAGTTGACACATCACCCCATAAATAATCTGTAGTATCAGTAGCATGCAGGTTGAACCTGAGATACTTCATATCATAATTCTCTTCTCCGGGATCAGCCTGGGTTGTTTTGGCAGCCACTCTATGCTTTTTTTCAGCATTCGCAGCTAAGGAGCAGAAGAAAAGAGTAAGAAAAAGTAGAAAGAAAATATTTTTATTGTTATTCATAAATATCGTATATTTATTCCCGGTTATTTTTGCTACAAACGGCCCCATTGCTGGCCAGTTTAGCCTTTTGCCATCTTTTTGTTATTATTTACTGTTGCCTTGCTTCCCAACTTTTTGGGATTATAAAATTAGTCTATAATTATTAACTGTTAAAAAAAAATTCCTATGATTAAAAACCTTCTTCTCCTTATTGCAGTACTCTCTTTTACAGGTACGCATGCATTCGCCCAACCCGGCAGTTTTTCACCTAGGGGAGCCGGTGGAGGCGGAGCGCTGTATTTTCCCCGTATCAATCCGGGAAATGCTAATGAATTTTATGTAGCCTGCGATATGAGTGAGCTGTTTCACTCTACAGATTTTGGTGATAACTATAGCCAGGTGCCCTTTACCTCCCTGCAATGTTTGTCTGTATCAACATATGAGTATACCAATAACCCAATGATCGCTTACTGCAATTTTAATGACGGCAATATGGGTTATCCGGTCAAGACTATAGATGGAGGAGCAACATGGAACAGCCTTCCCGGCCTTAATACCTCGCTCGAAGGCGGCAACTTTGCGATCTACGCTATGAAGGCCAATTACAATAACCCTAATCAACTGCTGATGAATTACTACGGGTATATTGTATTCTCAAATAATGGCGGCACTACATTCAGTACAGTAGCCACAGCATCGAGTATGGGTGTCGGATTGATCATGGGTGGGGTATTATTCACCGGCGACAGTATATTCGTAGGCACTAATCAAGGCATATACTTTTCAACCAATGCAGGCACCACTTTTTCGCTCATGGCTACAACAGGTCTGCCTGCAGGCCAGGTGATCTGGCAATTTGCAGGCGCAAAGGCAGGCACAACTATACGATTCGCCTGCATTACAGGACTTACAGCCAATATTTATAACGGGCTTATGCCTTATGACTACAGCGGCCTCGTGGCTGGTGTTTATACTATGGATTATACAGGCGGCACGGGAACATGGGTGAACAGAACAGCAGGGATAACTACCAGCAACGATATGGTGATGTATATCGCAATGGCTGAAAATGATGTGAATACTATATACCTGGGAGGACATGATAATGCTTTAGCCGCTCCACTGGTATATAAATCGACTACCGGCGGTACAGGATGGACCAAAGTATTTAATACAACAGGTAATGCCAACATTATTACCGGCTGGCAAGGAGCAGGGGGCGATAAAAACTGGAGCTGGGATGAAACCACATTTGGCATTTCGGTAGCTCCCACCAATTCATCTAAAGTAATATTTGGGAATTTTGGCGATGTGCAGGTAAGTTCGGATGGCGGCACAACCTGGAAACAGGCTTATATAAAGAACTCGGATGACCATCCGGCAGGAGCCGCCACACCAACACACGGCACGTATCATTCCATAGGGCTGGAAAATACAACCTGCTGGCAGGTTTACTGGCATAGCGCTGCCAATATGATGTCCGCCTACAGTGATATTGGCGCCATCAGGAGCGCAGATAGCGGCAAATCATGGGGGTTCAACTACAACGGGATGA
Source organism: uncultured Bacteroidota bacterium (assembly GCA_903903635.1). Lineage (GTDB taxonomy): Bacteria > Bacteroidota > Bacteroidia > Chitinophagales > Chitinophagaceae > Nemorincola. The sequence goes on along the minus strand of CAIUZK010000023.1, from coordinate 8,850 downwards.
GCGTAAATTCTACTTACCGCATTACTGAAACACCCGGTGGCAAGATGTTTGCAGCCACTTCGGGAATACATGATATGTACCAGAGCACCCGTCTTAAAGATGCCCAATTGGATGCAGCAGATGCCAATGGCAAGATCATGTACTCAACCGATGGCGGCGCCAACTGGACCCTGCTTCATTCATTTGGTCATCCGGTATACTGGCTGGCTATCGACCCTAACGACAGTAATAAAATGTATGCCAGTGTTATCAACCATGCCGGTGCAGGCTCAGCCGGGGGTATTTGGGTAACCACTAATCTGAATAACCTGGGAACCAGTACCTGGACACACATCACCAGCCCGGGCCGCACACAGGGTCATCCGGCATGTGTTATGGTGCTCAATGATGGCAAAGTGCTGTGTACGTTTTCCGGACGAATTAATACCAGCGGCGCTTTCACCGATAGCTCAGGGGTATTTCTGTATAATCCTGCCACAATATCATGGACAGATGTAAGTGATGCGGGTATGCACTACTGGACCAAGGATATTGTTGTTGACCCGTCGGATGCTACACAGAATACTTGGTATGCCTGCGTATTTACCCATTGGGGCGGTACAGCAAGCGGACAAGGTGGATTGTACAAAACCACCAACCGGGGTACATCATGGACAAAACTCACCGGATCAACCTATTCGAGGGCATCCTCAATAACGTTTAATCCCCTCAACCATAATCAGGCTTATCTGACTACGGAGACACAAGGTTTGTGGGCGAGCAATAATATGAATGTAACCACCCCAACCTGGACATTGGTAAGCTCATACCCCTTCAGGCAGCCGGAAAGGGTATATTTTAATCCCTTTGTGCAAACTGAAATGTGGGTATCAAGTTTCGGGAATGGCATGAAAATGGGCAGTTTAAGCGCATCTACAGGGTTACCGGAATTCGGAGGAGCAGGTGACGGTCTAATATTATATCCTAATCCGGCCAGGAATGTGTTGAATATTGTATTACCGGTGCAGCAAACATCAGTTCCGGTAATCATTTACGACCTTTCAGGGAAAATAGTGGCAAGCGTAATACCATCGAACCAAATTACTGTTACCATAAATACCGGCAATTGGGTATCGGGGGTATATTTTGTAACATGCGGTGACGCACTGGCGAAATTTATTAAGGAATAAATTCAAAGAACCCGCAAAGATAAATTAAGGAAATGGAGGATAAATGCCTGAATCCAGCCGGCATTGGGCTAATCTATTATCGCACAATTAATTGGCAATATTTGGATACTTCACTAGTTTAATTAAATTTGTGAGGAATTGAACACTAAAAAAACAGAATTGTGGCGTACGAAAACAAAAATTTTGGCGAAAACCGTGGCGAGACCCGTAATGAAAGCATCTACAGCAAACGGATAAAGGCAGGTAAAAGAAGAACATACTTTTTTGATGTTAGGGCAACTCGTGGCAATGATTATTTTATTACCATTACAGAAAGCAAAAAACGTTTTGACGACAATGGTTATGACCGCCATAAAATGTTTCTTTACAAGGAAGATTTCAATAAGTTTCTTGCCGGTTTAACTGAAACCATCCAGTATGTAAAAACCGACCTGATGCCGGATTTCGATTTCGATGCATTCAACCATGATCAGGAAAATGAGGATGGAGTTGTTGTTTCCGCTTCAGAAGGCGCTGAACCTGCTGAAATATCGGAGACTGTAACTACTTCTTCTATCACAGCCCATGAAGGGGATAGTGTGGATGACTGGAAAATGTAACTCTTTACAAATCTTATAAATACAGCCTTTACAATTCGTTGTGAAGGCTTTTTATTTGCCTGAAACCTAGCCAATGCATTATTTCATCAACCTAACCTTAATGGCCCTTGAGAGCGCAATCAGCCGGGAATAAATCAACCCACCAACCGGGAACTTTATCTCCGGTGTGGCATCCTTCCGGGATTTAATAGCACCCATTGCAATAAGGTATCTGTCCAGGCAAACCTGCATACTGAACTCAGATTCGGCCAGCCTCCGGGCTGCCTTCTTTCGTTTATCAATAGCTATTTTTGAAATTCTAATTATTTGTTCCACTGCTTCCTCAATAGCCCCTACCTGGTAAACCCCGAGACAATCGCCGGCTAAAGGATGGCGCTCATAATCTTCAATGCCGCTTACCCTTGTACCCACCATGCCGCATCCGGCAGCAAAAGCTTCCATCATGGCAATGGGCGTTCCTTCAAAATCGGAAGTGAGTACAAGTATATCCGACTCAGACAAATTCCTGGCTACCTCCTGCTGCGATAACCAGCCAGGAAAACTTACATACTCCTTCAATCCATGAGTCTCTACCTCACTTTCCAAAACAGATTTCAGCGGGCCTTCCCCTATTATTTTCATTCTGAACTCCACACCTTTTTTGGCCAGCAGATCTGCAATTTTCACAAGATCGCCTGCCCGTTTCTGGTATTCGCTGATGCGACCAACAAATACCAGTTGCAATACTTTATCCTTTCTGGAAGATAAAGTGAATTCAGGTAAATTGATACCGCAGGGAATAGTATAAATATGTGCAGGATCGAAGCCCGGAACCCTTGATGTTGTTATCATATTCACCCTTGTTGAAACACAGGTAAACACATCGACCTGCCTGAAGTACTTTTCAGCAAGATCGTAATAATGGTTTTCATCGGCATGCATAACTCCTATTACCGGGTAGTAAGTATTAAGAGCGGTTGCTGCTGCCCAAACCGAATGATCATCTGACAATATGATTGGTGTGCCTGCAGGTATCTGCGCTATCAGTTTTTTGTAAATCCAGGTTCTGTATTCGGGTGTGCCGAACTCAAATTCATACCCTGCAGGCTCTGTGAGCAATTTCACCCCCTGATCATTTTTCCTGATCAGTTGTATTAAGGTTTCTTTGCCATGGGCAGAATGAAATTCTTTTACCGGATCAACAGTAACAAAATATACCTCATTGCCTTGCCCCGACCACTCATTGGCAGCATCGGCCATCCACCTCGTGACACCGCCACGGTGGTAAGGATGACAAATAAATGCTATTCTTTTACCTTTTGCCATGGCCTGTCATTGAGGCATACCACTTCCCGAAAGAAACGATGCGCCATATTGTGAAATCGAAAGGAATCTTCCCATTGATCATACCCTCACAGAATGCCCTGACCTTCGGCTCATTAAACAGTTGTGGCGCCAGTTTAAGGGCATCATCCACACCACTCAGAAACCACTCCCGGCCTTCACCCTTCAGCCACAACTCTTCGGGAGTTACAAATCCCATTTTGTCCTTACGGTTTTCTATAGCATCCGGAATTACATCATGCATAGCCTTTCGCAAAACAGCTTTGCGCACTCCTCTGTTATAGATAAAACGCTCGGGTAAACCCAGTGTAAATTCCACCAAACGATAATCCATAAAAGGTGTTCTTGATTCTACACTCCAGGCCATTGAGTTATGGTCTTCATAGCGCAATAGTGAAGGAAGCGGACTACCAAAGAGCTGCCGAATTAAATTGTCTCTGAGGCTGTGAGCCGGTTCACTGGCAAATTTTCCTTGGGGATCTTTGACCAGCCAATCTGAACAGGGCTGCTTTTTGATCCTGAATTTAGCAGGCAACATATTGGTAAATCCTTTGCCGAAATTCAGTTGCATTGCACCCAATAGAAAGCCTATGGGCCAATGCCCGTTTGCCTTTTTATAATATTTGGATTCGTTGAGTAACGATAATATTTTCCCTTTACCCAGCAAGCCTGCATAAAGTGGCAGGTCATTGCCTCCATAGCCTGCAAGATGTTCATCGGCACCCTGGCCATCTATCATTACTTTCAGACCTACATCATGCGTTTTTTTAAACACCGACCACTGACTAAAAACGGATGTACTGCTCACCGGCTCGTCCTGATGCCAGAGAAAATCATCGATTTCATTTTGCAGGTCTTTAAATGCCGGAAATACCTGGTGCGGATGGGCCTTTGTTTTCCTGTTCACCTCCTGAGCAAATGCCCACTCATCATATTTTGCCTGTTCATAGCAAGCAGTAACTGTTTCCTGCCCGGCAAAATCGCCCGACTTATTCAGCAATTCGGCTGCCAGGCATACAATACTGGATGAATCTAAACCACCAGATAGGCAAGACCCGACTTTCACATCCGATCTAAGCCTTAACCGCACAGCATCGGTAAGCAATGTTTTCAATTGGTTGGCAGCTTCATCAAAAGTGCCATGCCAGTGGTGCGGTATGAGGGTATACCATTTTACGATCTCAAATTTTTCCGGATCCTTATCCAGATCAATTTTCAGGTAATGACCCGCCTGAAGGTATTTGATATTGGTATCAAAAGTATCGGTTGTATGATCGCACAATCCTGTATCTAAAAACTGAAGTGCAATAGATTCATCCATTGCAAAAGAATAGCCTGGGAATGTCCTTATTTGTTTGATCTCGGATGCCAGGTATAGCGCCTCAGCGCCTTTGTAATAATACATTGGCTTAACACCAAATCTGTCGCGCACGGCATAGAGCTCATTCTTATTGTAGTCGAGAATTACAAAGGCAAACATGCCGTTGAAGTCGTTGAGGCACTCAGGCCCCCACTCTTCCCATGCATGCAGTATAACCTCGGTATCTGAAGAACTGGTAAACTGGTGACCCAATTTCGCTAATTCATCCCTGATCTCCAGGTAATTGTATACTTCTCCGTTGTAAGTGATGGCAAGGCCGCCCCTGGTGTACAACATTGGCTGATGCCCGGCCGGCGACAAATCGAGAATAGATAACCGCCTGTGTCCGAAACCTACCCGAAACGATTGGTCATGAGGCAAGTCATTGTAATGAAAGTGAGCCTTGGTAGATTCGGCTGTGTCGCTGCCTGCCCATATATGCGGCTGCTCACCTGGTTGCCAGGTGAGAAAGCCCTCATCGTCAGGCCCGCGATGCCTGATTACCGCAGCAGCTTTGCTGAGGTGATTCCCCTTAATATTATCACTAAAATTTATTACCGAAAGAATGCCGCACATAATGGTATGATGACCACGTAAAAGTAATTAAAAACAGCCTATGAACAGGCTTATTGCTTCTCTACCATCAAAATGCCCTGTTCACCCCTATCACATACCTTAATGTAGCATATTGGTCATTGCTATAGGGTGGCCTGTTGAGGAACACCGGAAGGTCGAGACGGAGGGTAAGTGGTTTAGCCTTATCAAAAACTCCCCAGCGTTTAATGGTAAATGCAAAACCTAATCCGGCATCAATATGCACATTACTCCACATATAGCCGGTAGGTGCAATAGCATATTGATTCTTTGCAGAAAAATTACTTAATTCAGCTACACCTGCATCACCGAAAGCGTATACATTGGCATGGAGCCATTTTCTGAAGAAGCCCGGCTTCCAGGGCATATAATTTTCAAAGCCTATTTCCATATTGGCCGCGGCGCCACTGCGTGATTTATAACCTTCCAGCATATAGCCATTGCGCTCGTCAGGGGCATAATAGCCGGCATAACCGCGAAGATTGAGGCCACCACCCTGCTGAAAATGGTTTACATCATATCTCGAAACACCCTGCCACTCAGTAGGTATCATGCCCACACTACGGGTAAATTTATTTTCCATTTGTTCTTCAGGGCTGGCACCTGCCATATATAACAGGCTCTCGGATGGCAACCTGTTTCCAACACCATACCTGGCAAGGATACGGGTCTTAATTTCCAATTTGCCGGCATAATTTTCGTTTACTGATTCCAGTTGTCCATAGGAATAATCGAAAGCATCTGTAAATGCAGGTGCCCTGAAACTAAAAGTATACCGGCCATTGCCATTAAAATAATTATACCCGTGAGTCCACGATGCATTTATAGAAGAATTGGGTTGGGCTGAATAGCTGCTCCAATCGCCCGGATCAGTAAGGTAGTCAAATGCTGGCCCGTTAGGACGCCACATGGTTTGAGCATACAGTTGCACCGTATTATTGTCATTGGCCAGCCAGTGAAATCCGCCCCTGTGATACCAAAGCCCATCCAGGTAGCAGCTATTCAGTTGCAACTTAAGCTTAGGCATATTTCTGTTAATAGAAGATGTGTAATTTATTGAATAATTTACCGGCGCATAGTGATCGTAGATACCTGTGCCAGATGCAGGCTTATAGACATCCTGTTGCAGCAGTTGTGTATTCCACCACACTGTACCATTAAGGTGGTATATGCTTTGCAGGTAGTTCCCTTCAAAATGAACTCCGGCTTTTATTCCATCTACTGCATTCCACCATAGATCAGGTCGCACATCGAGCCTGTATTTGCGGCGATCGGTGGGTGAATTGATACCTCCATCCAGTCTCAGCTTTATACCAGAAGATCTTGGGTATAAACCCCTGGTTCTGTAATTGTCTGCCATATCCCTGTCCCCAAGCCTGTAGGTGGTATCTATCTGCACCTTCTTTATGCCTCCGGGTATTTGCACATGGGCTGTGTATTCAGGATACATCTTGCCCCAGCCATACCACTTTGGCAATGTAACTGCTGCACTCTTTTTCTGATACCATGTGTTAGGGATATTAAAACTGTAACTGCTGCCATTTTTAGCAGTTACAGTAAAGTCAATGGGCATCTGCATTTCTCCCTTTCTGTGAAACTGAATAGCAAAACTGTCAGTGCCGCTGATCCTTCTAATTTTACCTATGCCATAATCAAGAGCCTTGGTAGTCTCAAACCACTCATCGAAGAACCAGGAAAGGTCAACCTGAGTAAACTGTATGATGGAGGCCCTGAAATCTTCGAAATAAGGATGGGCCATCTTCCACTGATCGAAATAATGATGCATGGCAGCCTTAAATAACGAATCGCCCAAAGTATATTCCAGGTTGTAGAGCATGGACCCTGTCTTGAAATAAACCTGACCATAACCGCCACCCTGGCCCAATGCACTGTGAAAATCATCGGAGTGGGTATTGAGCGCAAGCCCTACAGACTGGTTAAGGGCCTCAAGTGTATACCTGTTCAGCAAAGCGCCATCCATAATAGGCGTAGCCTCTGCAAAATGCTGGCGATAATGCCTGAGTGATGTTTTAACCGGATTATGTTCACCCTCAATTCTCTGGGTTCCCCACACAGTAAGAAATTGGGTAAAGCCCTCATCCATAGCGGCACGGTAAGTTTCATTGCTGCCCACCTGCCCATAAAACCAGTTATGTCCTATCTCGTGGATGAACAGCCCCCTGTATCCGGGATCAGAGCCACCATCCATGGTGATCATAGGGTACTCCATGCCATCGCGCGCATCGGCTGCCACTATCTTGGGATAGCAATACATGCCTATATCTTCAGAGAAAGTTTTGATGATTCTGGTGATGTATTCAGGGGCATTCTGCCAGCCTGCGGCATGTGGTTCCTGAACTATAGCCACGCACTCCACGCCATTCCAGGTTGCTGTACCTATACGGTAAGAAGGATCGGCAGTAAAAGCAAAATCGTGCACATTATTACCCAGATAATGCCACTGCTTACGCTTTCCTTTTTCGTAAGGAATAATGATGGATGGCGGTTCTTCCCATTTTTTCTTCGCAAAGTTTTTAATATCCAGTTTATTCCTGAGATCGTCAGGCAGGGCTTCTTCCCTGTTCTGCAACACTCCTGTTGCTTCAAGAATATAGTTGGATGGGAAATCCAGTGTTACATCAAACAAACCGAAATCGCCATAAAACTCCCGGTTTAGGTGCTGGTAGGTATCCCAGCCATGCATGCGGTCGTAAACACAGAGTTTGGGGTACCATTGGCAGCCGTTGTAATGTGTGAAACCCCAGGCATCCCACATCTTCATACGCCTGCGCGTACCACCAATGTCATACCATGTTTTGAAATTCATTTTTATCACAGCCTTTGCACCGGGCTTCAGTGGTGTTGGCAGGTATACCTTCATAATGGTATTATCCAGTTCGGTCTTAACATCAGCTCCGTTTACCTGTATCTTATCCAGCTCAATACCCAGACCTGCGGCCTCTTTTTCACCCATTTTCGACTTTTCCTTATTGGCCAGTTCCAGGTGCTGCAGATGAGATCCCTTTATAAACGCATTCTGGTAAAGGTGGAAGTAAACACAGTCCAGCACATCTGGTGAATTATTATAGTAGGTAAGTTCTTCGATGCCATCAATACGGTTGTCCTCTTCATCCATCCGTGCGTTAATTTTATAAAACACATCCTGCTGCCAGTAAGCGGCATCGGGCATCCTGTTTTTCCAGTAATACTGATTATCACTACTCCTGTAAAGCTTATCAGCCAGTGTGCCACCCGGCATATCCTGCACCGTATTAAAAGACCGGGGATTATCGTTCATTCCGTCCTTCAACTGGGCGGAGGCAGTACCTGCAGCAATGCAAAGTGCAATTAATAGAAAAAATGGTAAGCGCATTTTGGATATTTGGGATAAAAATAGAATAAAAGTTTACAGAAAGACTCAAAACAGCAGTTATAAATATGTCCAACGCCATGTCCATATCTCCATACACGAATCAATCGTAAACACTGGTATATTTAAGGACTGGAATTATTTTAACTGCTTATCTGCTTTAGGTGAGTGATGATTTTAATCCTTAACGTAGAAAATATTGCTCTACGAAGACCATATATTGCTTTAATTCAGGAGATAAGTTGACTCGCCAGAAATATTATCCCATTATAAAGTCAAACATAAATTTTGTACTTTATTTGTCTCGACTTAGTGAGACTTTCAAAATAATTCCTACAAAATTACAAAAACAATGCATATATTTGTATAACCAATATGCTATTGTGTGATTACAAAGTACGATAAAAAGACTGAAATGCTTATGCAAGTACATTT
>CAIUZK010000022.1 GCA_903903635.1 uncultured Bacteroidota bacterium | reverse complement strand
TAATTCATTATTCGCAGATAGAGCTGCGCTCGTGCCCTTGCGGGCATGCCTCATAAAACATGCCTTCGCTAAAGCTATGGCAGTTAATAAAAGAAATATAACTTCGCAATATGGTGGAACTTATTTCGTCAACGTTCCTAAACTGAAATCTGATTAAAAATATTGCAGTAAATACTGGCCTCAACCAGGGTATGTAATTTGATGGGTACATATTGTAAGGTATTTTTCAATCCCGATTTTAAGGAAGAATCAGGTAATGTTATTATTATTGTATCAGCAATTTGCGATTTATCTACCTAACCTTATTATTTATTTGAAAACGGTCACGCTGATAATTTTATTGTTGTTTACCGGCTCCTGCATCCGGGCGCAGGATAGCGGAAACTATGCGATAGTTGCTGATAGCCTGAACAAAATAGTAAGGCTAATCAAATCCAATGACATAATCACTTTGGCGGGTATGGTTGATTATCCGCTTAAAATGCCCAACCCGTTGCCAGATCTGAAAAACAGGAAGGAATTCATTGCCCGATATCCCGTTCTGTTTGATAGTGCATTAAAAATGAAGCTGATCGAAACGCAATTCGATTCGACCAATATCTTCGAGCATCATTTTGATTATGGCATTTTTGGTGGAGACATATGGCTAAATGAAGAAGGTAAAATCATTACCATAAACTATATTTCCGCTCAGAAAAAGGAACTGATAGACAGGAAAACAAAGGAAATTAAAAAGCAGATGCACAAAAGTGTCGGCCCCTGGAAAAGGAATGTGCTGGTTTGGGAATCGGCTAAGTTCACAATCAGGATAGATGAGATGGAAAACAACGACCTAAGGTATATCTCATGGAGCAAGCCCAAAACAATAGCAGATGCGCCGGACCTGGTAATTTTCGGTGGAGAATTGGACACACATGGCACCATGGGGGGTATATTCTTTACCTTTAAGAGTAAGGAGTGGACCTACATTGCTGATGAGGTAGACATGGCAGAATCGGTGGAACAGGAAGGCTTGTTTTTAAGAGTGAAGCAGGGAAATAAACCCAAAGGCAGCTATAGATGCAGGGAGATTAAATAATGTTGCAGAGCATAATAACAGTAGCAGGCAGATGGAACTGTAACAACTATTCAAAAGGCAACGATCATATGAACAGCATATTTATGAACAAGGAGTCGGAGCCCACCCGGCAGGAGCTTAAAAAAGCACTGGGCAAGACTTTTGAATCGTGGCTTGATTTGTCGGATTTTACAAAACTGGCCTATCCGGCAGCAGTTTCTGAATGGAATTATTCAGGTGCCAAATACGGATGGAGTTACCGGATAAGTGATAAAAAGAGAGTGCTGGTTTATTTATTGCCTAGAGATGGTTTTTTTAAGGTTGGGCTTGTGTTTGGCCAGAAAGCTACCGATGCCCTATTGGCCGGTTCTGTTGCTGATGAAATAAAAAATGAAGTGTTGCAGGCAAAAGTATATGGCGAAGGCCGTGGCATAAGGCTGGATGTGCAGGATGAAACGCAAATTGCCGATATTAAGGAGCTTATCAGGGTAAAAATTACACATTAAAGGTGGAATCAGGCTTCACCCGGCAGGCTATTTAACTTTTATGAATATCAACTTATAACTGATCAACCCTACCTTTGCACTATGTCTTTTTTCAAAACAGCCAAACCTTTTGTAATAGCAGGGCCTTGCAGCGCCGAAACCAGGGAACAGGTAATGGAGACTGCGGCCGCATTGGCTAAGATTGGCGTTCAGCTTTTCAGGGCAGGTGTGTGGAAACCGCGCACCCGTCCCGGATCATTTGAAGGAAATGGTGAAGAAGCGCTGGTATGGCTGGCTGAGGCAAGAAAGGCATATAATATCCCCTTTACGATAGAGGTGGCAGAGGCTGCCCATGTAGAACTGGCATTGAAGTATAATGCCGATGTATTGTGGATAGGCGCCAGAACCACAGTAAACCCCTTTCAGGTACAGCATCTGGCCGATGCACTGAGAGGAGTGAAAATACCGGTGATGGTGAAAAATCCGGTAAATGCGGATGTAGACCTTTGGCAGGGCGCAATAGAGCGGTTTGAGGTAGCAGGGGCAGTAGAGGTTGCAGCTATTCACCGGGGGTTTTCGGGATATTCTGGAGCGGCAGGATACCGTAATCAGCCCAACTGGCCCATACCCATAGAACTAAAACGCCGCAAGCCGGAACTGACGATGATATGCGATCCCAGCCATATTACCGGCAACAGGAACCGTATTGCCGAAGTGGCCCAGAAAGCCATGGATATGCATTTCGACGGACTGATGATTGAAACCCATCCAAGACCCGATGAGGCCTGGACCGATGCAGCCCAGCAGGTTACGCCACAGGTACTTAAAGAGATATTGCAAAACCTGGTGGTGAGGGATGAATTTACAAAGGATATGAGCGGGCTGGTGCAACTGGAATACCTGCGCCAGCTTATGGACAGCCTTGATGCTGAAATAATAGACCTTGTGGCCAAGAGGATGGAGATGAGCGAAAAAATGGGCGAGGTTAAAAGAATGAATAACCTTACCGCATACCAACCCGGCCGCTGGCGTGAGATTGTGGAAACCAGAAGCGAAAGAGCCGCCGCCCAGAATCTGTCGAAAGAGTTTGTAGTTGAGCTATATGAGAAGATACATCATGAAAGTATCCGCAGGCAACTGGCTGTACTGGAGCCCGAAACCAAAGATGTAAAGGAGGATATTTCATAGTGTTTTTACCTGCGCGAGGTACGTGTATTCAACGAAAAGCATCGGCTAATTTCATTTATTCCATATTTCCCAGGCCGCTTCTGCCTGCAACTGCAGCATCTCAAAACCATTTTTGATACCAGCGCCACGGGCCTTGCCTGATGCCAAAAATTTTGTTTCAGCCGGATTATATACAAGATCAAAAAGCAGGTGCTCATCACCAATACCGTCATACGGAATAGGTGCGGCTGCATCAGGGTTTGGGTACTGCCCCAGTGGTGTGGTGTTGATGATCAGCTTGCAGGAGGCAATGATGGCGGTTGTAAGTTCATCGTAGCTCAATTGTCCGTTTTCGGGTGTGCGGGATACTTTAGTGTAAGGTATACCCAGTTGTTTCAGAACCCATGCTACGGCTTTTGATGAGCCACCTGTGCCCAGCACCAGAGCGTGCGTATGAGCGGGTTTAAGCAAGGGGTTCAGACTTTGTTCAAAGCCTATGACATCGGTATTTAATCCTTGTAGCTTCCCATCAGTTATGTTGATGCAATTAACCGCGCCAATGCCTGCGGCGGTATCATCAATCTCATGCAGGTAAGGTATTATGCTTTCTTTGTAGGGTATGGTCACACTCAGTCCCCTAATATCCGGATTAGCTTGAAGCCATGCCGGAAAATCAGTAATAGCAGGCAGGGCATAGGGCAAATAAACCGCATCAATGTGCTGTTCCTGGAATTTCTTTTTGAACCAGGCAGGTGAAAAAGAGTGGGTAAGAGGGTAGCCAATAATTCCGAATTGTCTGGTCATGGTATCTGATATGAAAAAGCGCTTAACTCTGTGTTAGGCGCTTTAAATTATTTACTTTATTTATCGTTGTTGTCAGGCGTGGTTGGCCCTGTGTTTACCATCGTTGTCCAGGAACATATCGAAGGTGTCGCTACGCAGTCCCACTCTCGTAGACTCCAGTGATATCACTTCTGCCGGAGCCAGGTTGCCTAGATTTACATTGGCGCCAAGCAACTCAAGGAAGTAAATTTGCTGCGATTTCTGCGGAGCTTCCCACATGATCTTTTCATAGGGTATTTGCGTAAGTATTTCCTGCACCAGTCCTTCGCGCACTTCACCCGATGTGCGGTATAAACCAACATTGCCTGCTTCTCTTGCCTCGGCAATGACATAGGTGGATCCGGCCTCAAGCTCAGCCTTCATCAGTTCTATCCATTTATAGGGTGGCATGATGTGGGTTGCATCTTTAGAGCCCACTTCCGAAAACACGGTGAAGTGTTTTGCCATTTTCTCTATATAGCCAAGTTTTTCGATATGGGGTATTGATATCGACCCGTCCGATACCTCTACATGCTTTATGCCATGGTCCTTAAGAACCGCTATGTAGTCATCAAACTGGTTGCGAACCAGGAATGCCTCAAAAAGTGTTCCTCCGAAATAAACCGGTATCTCCTGCTCAACATAGATCGCAATCTTTTCTTTCAGATTATTAGTAACAGCACTTGTACCGAAACCCAGTTTCACAACATCCACATATGGCGCTGCTACCGAAAGAAAATCTCTTGCACCTTCCAGCCCCATGCCTTTATCCATTACCATGGTCATGCCATACGACCTTGGTTTTGCGGTGCGCTGGGGGATGTTTTTTAAAGCAAAATTCATAAACGGTTTTTTTTTGTTAGAAGCCGCAAAGATAAGTCATTCACTCTTTTAACACTAATTACAACAAAATGCGTATTTAGGGTTGTATATTGCAGCCTTAATTCTGATATATGAGACTTAATGTTCCTATTGTAGGTTTTATTATAGGATTGCTTTTGCCCTTGCTGGGTTTGTTTATTGTGTACGTTTTCAAAGGCAACCATGAGGGTATTATGCATTTTGCCAGTTCGGTTTCCTCACAGAAAGGTGTGGCAGCCAAGGTGGTATTGCTTAGTGTACTGGTGAACCTGATTCCTTTTGCCTACTTCAACATGAAGCGGCTGGACTATGCCATGAGAGGCATATTCATTGCTACTATGCTCTATGCATTATTGGTCCTATTGTTAATGTTTGTCTGGTAATTTCATGCGGTATTATATCATAGCGGGCGAGGCCAGCGGCGACCTTCATGGCAGCAACCTCATAAAGGAGCTGCACCTGCAGGATAGCCATGCCGATATCCGCTGCTGGGGCGGCGACCGTATGGAGGCTGCCGGGGCAAAGCTTGTGAAGCATTACCGCGAACTGGCTTTCATGGGTTTTGTGGAGGTAATTACTCATCTCCGCACCATCTTCCGTAATATGGATTTCTGCAAAAAAGACATTTCTCTTTTCAGTCCTGATGTGCTGGTACTCATCGATTATCCGGGTTTTAATATGCGCATAGCCGAATGGGCTAAGAAAAAGGGTATAAAAGTTGTGTATTACATCTCGCCACAGGTGTGGGCCTGGAAAGAAAAACGGGTAGAGAAATTAAGGCGGGACGTAGACAAGATGCTGGTAATACTGCCTTTTGAGGTAGACTTTTATAAAAAATGGCATTATGAGGTCACCTATGTGGGGCATCCGCTGGTAGAGGTGATAAGGCAGGAAAAAGAAAATGTGCCGGTAACTCCGCTCTCCGACAAACCTATTATAGCCTTGCTGCCCGGCAGCCGTGCGCAGGAGATAAAGGTGAAACTGCCCATTATGCTGCAGATGGTAAAGCACTTTCCCGGTTATTGCTTTGTAGTGGCCCAGGCATCGGCATTGCCTGATAACCTGTATAAAGAAATGATTGGCGATGCGCCCGTAATGCTGGTAAAAGACCAGGCCTACAATCTGCTGAAGCAGGCCAGGGCCGGGCTGATAACCAGTGGTACAGCCACACTCGAGACTGCGTTGTTTGGTTTGCCGCAAGTGGTATGCTACAAGGGCAATGCAGTATCGTTCTGGCTGGCAAAAAAGCTGGTGAAAATAAAGTACATATCGCTGGTTAATCTTATTATGGACAAACCGGTAGTAACCGAACTGATACAGGATGAACTCACAGAACCAAACCTGAAAGCGGCCCTGGCCAGGTTGCTGGACGACAAGAGCTACCTGCAGGAATTGAAACAGGATTACAGCACACTATGGCACAAACTGGGCGACAGGCGGGCATCGGAAAATGCCGCCAGGGAGATAGTGGCAGTTAGTGCCTCAAAAGTCTGAAGATAAGCAGCACCATACCAATCAGGAACATAAAGATGGAAATGCGGTTCATTCCATGCATGAATTTGCAATCTAACATTTTGGGTTCATCAGGGTCCCGATTACGTATATACAGGTACGTAAGAATTTGTTGCCACGGGCCAGATTTCATTCAATATAGTTTTTATAAAGTTACCGAATTGTTCTTTATATTTGCAGCCCGCTTGCGATTAACGTATGCGATACGTAAGCAAATTGCCAACAAAATAAGGGGAATTAGCTCATTTGGCTAGAGCGCTTGCATGGCATGCAAGAGGTAACCGGTTCGATTCCGGTATTCTCCACAAAGGCGGGGACATCACTCGAAAGAGTAATGTTCCCGCTTTTATTTTTGTCCGAAATGCCCGTCAAATCTGCAATGTAGTGGAATACTGAATTTACTCTCAGGGTTCGACATTCGTTAGTTTTCCTGCAATAGGATAATCCCTCTGGAAATACTAACTTTTGCAGCGTCTGTTTATCAGCGTAATCGCTGGAATCCCACAGGGAAGCGAGTTTCGAGGCCATTGTTATTGCGTTATCAACCAGCAATTCAAGGTTCGACACCTTTTTCACGTTTTTAGCGAGACTTTTGTAAATCTCTGACCTTTCCGCAATAAACCTGCCTTTGAATTTATCGAACATGCTCTTATCTATTTCTTCAAGAATGTAGCGTTCCTCCAGTCGCTCAATCTTCTTTTCTACTTCTGCCAGTTGTTTTTCAAGACTGATTTTTAGTTCGTCCTTGTCTTTGTTTAGCTGATTGTAAGTAGCGGTAATTTGCGCCTTGATGAGCTTACGGTAATCATCGTTAATATCAACGGTGTATTTCTCCATTATAGCCTTTATAGCTTCGTGCAGGCTATCAGCCCTTCGATTGTTCTTGCAGCCGGGTGTATTGCATTTGTAGTAGTATTTCTGGTTCTTATAGGCTTTATAACCCCTCAGATAACTATCGCATTCATCACACTTCAGAAAGCGTTTTAACGGGATATTTTCATTGTCGTCTTTAACCCTATATCCCTGATGATTCTTGGCTAACAGTCCGTTTACCTCTAAAAATATCTCTTTAGAAATCACCTTCTCCTGAATACCGTCTATCACCCGTCCTTCTAAAGCACTATGTACAAGCAAGCCACAATAAAATGGATTCCTAAGAAAATCAGATACCCTTTGATTGCTCAATTTTAGGCCATGCTCCGCAAGTTTGCTTCTCACTTCTTGATTGGTTAAACCTTCCGCCTTCCAGAAAAACCCCTTTCTTAATAGCTTGCCGACATTGTTAACCTTGAAAGACTTCACGCCTTTTTCCCAAATAATGTCATAACCCATTGGTGGCGCAGTACACCAAATGCCCTGATGTATCTTCTCCCTAACTCCTGCCATACATTTTTCCCTGCGCTGCTGGTTGTCATACTCACTAAAAATGAATTGTATGTTCTGCTGTAAACTCCCGCTGGCAGTTGTCGAATCGGATGGCTGAGTTATTGAGAATACACTTACCCCTTCCCTCTTTAGTTTTTCGGCTATGTAAATAGCATTAGCACCAGAGCGACTAAACCTATCGACACTATAAACGATGATGTGCGATATCTTTTCCTTACTTTTCTTCACAAACGCCAGCATTGAATTAAAGTGCTTACGCTCATCGGTCTTAGCACTTTCGTATGTGCCGCCAAAGCACCCCATGATCTGGTAGCCACTTTTCAAAGCGTATTGCTCACAGGCTTTCTTTTGTGTTTCCAGGCTCATGTTATTGTCCGCCTGCTCCTTCGTTGAAACCCTTGTATAAATTACGCAATTGCGTGTAGCGGCGGTTTGTTTGTTCTTTCCTTTTCCAAATGTTTGGAATAACTCAAGTCCGTGTTTACTCATGCTGCAATTTTAATTTCTGTTTGATTACAATTACTTAAAGCAATTTCTTTGCCAAACTTCTTTCCTTTTGACCAGCTATTATACACTACAGTCGAAAAGGTTTTTAATGTTCTGATTAGCTCTAAAATCCGCTCCTCATCCCATTCTTTAAAGGTGTCCAGGCTTCTTACATTTTCGACTGATATATCCTCAGTCCGTTCTAATGAATCTAAGTTAAAGTCTTTTTTCATGCCGTATATTTTTTCTTTCATAATTAACAAACCATTTCTTGCCCTAGACTTTAATAGCATTCAGCTTTATCGGCTGAATGCTATTAATAATTTGAAACTACGGGTATCATTAATCCAAATGCTCATAATGAAGTATTCCGGCTAAACCCTGCAATTCTGAGATTTGCTTAGCTTGCACTATCTCTATTGGATCATAATCCATTTCAATTACTACTGCGCCATTGTCAGTTCCAACAATACAATTAGGGAGTTCTGATTTTTCAAGAACATCGGCAAATTGCATAATGGATGCTGGCTTTATCCAAAATTGGATGCTTTTTAAAGTAACATTTGCATTCATAAATTTTCGTTTTTCTGGTTTTTAAAATTGTTCACTTATTTTTTTTTCTTCTTATCCGGTTTAAAAAAGGCACAAAATTACCTGCACCCTAAAATGTCCTTTACAGGTTTACTCTGAGTTGTGCTCGGTTATGCTGAACATTGTTGAGTTATGTCTAACAATGTCATGTTGTATAACTGTTTTATAACCTATCAGCCTGAACTAAAGAACAAGCGATAACAACTACATACACCAATAAACTTAATAAGCAATATGAAATTTTGGCTAAAATCCATAGTATAGATACTGCAATTACTACACCGGAAAAATGACGTTGGCAGAGCAAAAAAGCGTTCCAAATGAAATCTAATTCTACTCTATATTTCAGCAAAATGCAGGCAAATGGTAATTAAATGGAGGGATACATAATTATTTTCATGTTGACAAAAAGTCCTGCCAGAATCAACCTCATATACTGCAATGATGGCAGAATTAGAGTAGATATAAGTCACTTTTTGGGTGTACGCTGCTGTTGCACAAATGTTTACTTTTCCGGGTTTATGACGAATTGTGCAAGAGTTTATTGAGTTCTTTGAACCATTGTAGAAATATACCAGACGATGCCGACCTGAAACAGATGTTCGTATATAATGAGTATTGGGACGGCATAAACGCATTGTTGTTGTATCCTCATTTAGATTACACACCAACCCCGAAGTATGAGCCGGGAGTATTCGTAAATAGAACTCATAGCTGCGGTGTTATGAAAACATCTGTATTGTGCGATACGGCTACAACAACTACTGTAACTTTAGACAGAAATATTGGGCAGAGATTGAATGAATATATTAAAATAGAGATTTTTAAATGATAAACAGTCTTTACGATAAATTATTGCAAGCCCTAAAACAGGCAGAAAACCATAATAGCAATATTATGGTGAAGCCAGAGGTTATACTTTGGCCTGACCCAGAATGCCAGTGGGCAGAGGCGATCCCGGTAATACAGTCAACCCATCCAAACTTAATAGTTTATGGTAAATATGACCCTTCGACAAAACAAGGCCCATCTATTTGGTTGAAATGCATGGTTGCAAAAATGCTACCTGAAGCAAATTGGGCAGATGGTATCATTCCAATCATCTATTTGCCCGGAGTGGATAATACGCGGATAGTGACCCCCTAATTCCGCGCGAAGGTGACCCCACCATTCCGCGGCAAAGTGACCCTCCTTTTCCACGGTAAAGTGACCCCTCTAAAATAGTTGAGTGCTC
>CAIUZK010000021.1 GCA_903903635.1 uncultured Bacteroidota bacterium | reverse complement strand
ATAGAACGAGTAAGATGGTGGGAGTTATTTTGCCATCGTTCCCTATATATTTTTCCCTGTACTTTCTGCCCCAAACTTTATTCATATTTCTGCATAAATACCTGATGTTTTATTATTTTCGCATAATGAAAACATTCCTTATTACATTGTTCGTTATCGTAAGTGGCTTAAATCTAAAGGCACAGGGCCAGGAGCTGGCTTATACCCATACAAAACCTGCTACAGGTTATAATTACAATAATTCCTGGGTGGTCAGCAAAAAAGATGCCTACGACAAGAAACAGTGCGGCGCACTTCGATTGGGTGAGGTATTAATGATATCTGGTGGTTTTTTAGCCGGTGTTGGCACAGCAATGTTTGTCGATAGGGCAAAAGGTGACTTTAGCCGGGAGATTCTGCCAGCCATTATGATATGTGGCGGCGGCTTTGTTGCGCTGGAAGGCAATATTATTATCAAAGTTGGTGTATTGTATACTAAGGCTATTCACCCCAAAACCGTCTCGGTTATGGCCGATAGGAACCATATTGGCCTCGTTTGTAATTTTTAGGTGTGCTTTTTTTGCTATACTTGCTTCCAATTCATAACTTATGAAGTCAATCCTGTTTGCCCTGGCCATTTTATTTTCCTGCCTGCAGCTTAATGCACAGTCGCTGGCTGATCTAAATACACCCAAAGAACTCAGTTTTTCCGGATCTCAGTGGGGTACATCCGGTAACCTCACGTTGCCCGATTACCAACGCCACCGGCACTGCTGGGGAGTAAGGGCAGGAAAAACGTTAATGATAATTGGGGCCGTTGAAGTTTTATTAGGTGGCGCCCTTCTGGCTACAACTAAAAGAAACCCTACCGATCCCGGCCCGGATTTTGGCACAGTTATGATGACCGTTGAAGGAGCTGTATTGGCAGGTATTGGCGGATTGATGTATGGTTTTGGCCGCATGCATGAACATAATTTTCCCGAGCGGTTCTCTATTATAGGCAATACCCATCAGTTTGGAATAGCTTACAGGCTATAGCGGTACTATTTCGCAAGTAGCACAATATTAACTAATTGCATGACATACCTGAACAAATAGTGTAGTCAATCATACAAAATAGCTACATTATTTATATATGTAAAAAGCCCAATAAAGAGGGGAGTACCCTGATGAAAAAAAGGTATACATTACAAATACCGGCAGAAAAGGAGCGCGCTTATTTTTTGAAAAAGTACTTCTTCATATTGATCTGGCTCACCTCACGAAGCTCATTATAGAGCACCTCAACCTCGAAAATATCCACTTTTTCATTCCGGCCCTTGGGCTGATACTGTATACCGGGCAGCAGGCTGGGATCGGCGGCCTCCGAAAATTTCATCTGAAACTCAAATCGTTTCTCCGGATCAAGGGGAGCAACCGTATAAAAAACATCCTTATCTCCGAAACCTGGCCGCGCATGATTGTTGGCGTTAAGCCGGTTCGCTTCATCGAGCATTTGCTGGAAATCCATAGGTGAGTGTATTAGTTGCAATAAAGGTAGCAGTACGTTTCCGCATTTCAAATAACCACCGGCAGGTGAGTCCCGATTTTCTGCTACCGGTTCCACCAGGCATTATCAACTAACATCGAGCCCGGCAGAATAGGGTCTTCAATTTCCCTTTTACAGTACTTAACATAATGTAAATTATAAAACAGAAAGGGTTTATTTTATTTGATGGCGTAAAGCTATGGAATTATTATTTTAAAGAATCCATCTCTTTTTAAAAATAATTCCATAGCTTTACGCTATCAGGGGAATAGGAATTTTCTGTTTTATAATTTTTATTATCGTTAAGTTCGAATAAAAAACTTTTGTCGGTTTCAAAAATAAAAAAACCGAAGGATTGAACTTCGGTTCT
>CAIUZK010000020.1 GCA_903903635.1 uncultured Bacteroidota bacterium | reverse complement strand
TACTGCCACAAATTGTAAACGCTCGATTCCAATTTGTGGCAGGTCTTCCGTAGGTTAGCCACATGGAAGCATTTATAGCATACTACCGAGTTAGCACCCAACGCCAAGGCTTATCAGGGTTAGGTTTAGAAGCACAAAAAAGTTCAGTGTTATCATTCCTGAATAACAGAACCATATTAGCCGAATTCACAGATGTTGAAACCGGGAAAAATGATAACCGTCCGCAACTGCTTAAAGCGATTGAACTGGCAAAGCAAACAAATTCAACTTTATTAATTGCCAAGTTAGACAGGCTTTCAAGGAACTTAACTTTTGTATCTACGCTTATGGATACCAAAGTAAAATTTATTTGTGCTGATATGCCGGACGCTAACGAACTGACTATACACATATTCGCAGCATTAGCCCAGTGGGAGCGTAAAAGAATAAGCGAACGCACAAAGGGCGCCATGGCTCAATTAAAGAATAGAGGTGTGAAACTGGGCACCCCGGCAAACTTTACTCTGGAAGCAAGGCAGATGGGACCGGCGAAAATTAAACAAATTGCTAATTCCAACCCGAATAATCAGAAAGCAAAAAAAGTAATCAACCTGTTAAGTAAGAACGGAAAATCATTACGGGAGATAGCCATAGAGTTAAATGAGGCAGGTTTTAAGACGGCAAAGGGTAATCAGTTCGGAGCGGAACAAGTGAGGCGTTTAATCAGCAAGGTTGCAGCATGAGATTAGGTAACAATCCAATAGGTTGAAAATATAGTAGAAACAAAGTAAATTTGAAATATGGACGCATTAGAATTTGTAGTGAATTATGAGAATTATCTCACAGAGATAGAACAGGCTGTAAAACTTGAATACTTACCAATTATTAAGGAACTGAAAGAAATTGACCCCCATGATTTGGTAAGACCCGAAAGTTGGTTTCAATCTGAAAGCGAAGCCAGAGGGTATGTTTGGAGTATGTTTTTGAGGGAACTAAAAAAGTGTTAAAAAAATATATTTATGATTATTACAATAAGACACCAGACAGAGAACACATTACACAAGTTTAATGTGAAAGACCCGGATAGCCTTGCATCAGTAGAAGTATGGGCTATCTGTTCGGAAATGAATGTAAAGGCAGTTGTGGTAAATGGCAAGTATTATGAAACTAAATAATTGCATCAACACATTTTAATTTTATAGTTTCATTTCATATCACAATAAAATTAAAAAGAGTTGATAAGCATATTGAAATACTGATTTTAATGCAACCCTATCAGAAATGAAAAGATTGCTTAAAATCAGGGCTGGTGGCAGATAGGTGGATTTTTTAACAGACACTATCTGATAGAACCCGACAATATCAGATAGTATTTTTATTGCATAAGTCAAGCCCATATTTAGACCCCTCTAATTCTGTTATTTTCTATTTGTTTTATACATACCCTGAGGGACCACCGGAAAATTACATAATAGGCTGCAAATCAATCGATTGCAGCCTATTATTTTTTATTACGGTACACTTTGCCGTATATTTAGAATTGATTTGCTGATTAGTTGTTTATTTAGTAGCTGAAATTTCTTAGGCTGCTATGCGACTGATTCATAATTTTATTAATATCCTTAGCGTGGACATTTAATTTATCTGCAATGCTGTTATTTTGCGAAGTAAAGCAAAACTGGGTTTCAATATAACATCTTTACTTTTCTAATAGCTTTTTCTTTTGGCTAATATATTCATCCTCCGTAAGTACGTTGTCATCCCTTAGTTTTTTAAGTTTTGCTAATTCATCAGCCACACTCACTTCATTTTTAACTATGACTGTATTGTTGTTTTTTCTTAATTTTTCGCACCCATTACACTCAATCTCTCCTGATGATATTGCATTCACTATTTCACATTGATGTCTATGTCCCGTTCCTGTAATCTCTAGCAATAATTGATAGTTATACCCGTGCCTTTTATCGCCAACATCCCTGATTTTCTTAATCGTTCCGTACCTTCCCGTATATTCTGAATGCAGTGCATACATGTCCTTATTGTACCTATGGTCACTAGTCATTGTCACTACCGCTGTAAAGCCCTGTTGATTAATTTTGATAAATTTAAAATCCCCGCCTTCAGCTGTTCCAGTCCCAATTTTTATTTGATCTCCAACCGTAAATTTTATGTCGTGGTTAATGTACAATGTGTCACCATATTCAGATACTCTAACATCTATTTGAGAATATGATGTGAATGCGTTTAGAGCAATCATTGATAATAAAAATATTTTTTTCATTGTTCTGTTGATTAAAGTAAAAATGTGTTGAAAAAATCATTTGCTAAGTATAATGCCTATGCAAAAAATCAAAGGTTGATTTAGTAGCTCAAATATTTTTTCTTTTTAATGGCGAATGAAATTGTTGTAGGTTTTTAATGTTATTATTTACTTTATAGTTTCGCTTTTGCCTGTAAAAGCATGTCGTACAGCTTATTAAAATCATCCATGTTTATTGTAACCATAGAATGATATGAGTTTTTGTGAATTTCCATATACGGCTCCCAAATACCGTTTGAATAATAAGCACCTATTGAAAAGCCACTACGGCTTGTAAAAGCAACCTCTGTATAGTTTTCCTCCTTTTTACTGAAAATTTCATCTTTAAGTATCTTAATTGACTTTAATGCCCCATCAACTTCGTCTACATCGATTAATCCTATTTTGGTGTTCGCATCGCCGGGATAATTGTATTCTAACCTAACAGCTTTTATACTTGTTTTTGAAATCAAATCAGAGAATATGGCTATTTGTATTTTGCATGGGTATTTTGCCCCGACAGAGCCAATGTCAATAAATTCTCTTCTAATTAATGAACCTGATTTTGCTGTGAATTTTTCAGCATTGGTCAATGGAATATCCTTTGTTGTTGTTTCCTGACCATGTACGTTTACTGCTAAAATCAATAAACAGATTGAAAGTTTTAATCTTTTCATTGGTGGTTGTTTTTTATTTTGAAAAAAAAATAGCGTAACTGAAATTCTCTTATCGTTTCCCGGCTCTCGAAAAGCCTACCTACGCAAAAGACACAGTTACGCCGTGAGGCGTACCGTAGTCATTTGTTGCGTAGGTTTAAAAATTTTCGAGATTTGGAAACGACAACTAAATGTTACAATACAAACATTCTTATATACCTATTTGGTTTATTACATAGCTTTATTTTGAAACGAAATTAATAAATAGGTATAGGCGTTTAGATCGCAATAATGTAGCTTTGCCTTATGGAGAG
>CAIUZK010000019.1 GCA_903903635.1 uncultured Bacteroidota bacterium | reverse complement strand
TGCCGCGGAATGGTGGGGTCACCTTCGCGCGGAATTAGGGGGTCACTATCCGCGTATTATCCATCTCATTATGGAACTCAATTTCACTGCATTTATATCTGTATCAACATTACCTTTAAGTTTATCCCAAATAAATTTTGAATGCCATGATACAACTTGTTCAGTCTTTTCGTCTTCTAACAAAACAAGAATGTCATTTAAACTCATTCTATTATTTTTCGCCGAGTTTTCATCTTTGGTGAGAGGGTGAAACTTTGGACGATGACAAAATCCAAGTGAAATTGGCCCTATATGGTCGGCACTTATTCCATGTTTTCGGAATATAGACATTAATCGGTCAGCCATTTTCCAATCACCATCAGCCCAATTTTCATACACCCGTCTATCTTGTCCGTACCTTTGCAAGTTGGCTTTGTGACGGCCCTTATCGCTCTCATGCCTACAACAATTACCGTCAGAGTGAAAACCATCATATCTATCAGGCGAATTACTCATGGCTCCGGGAGAAAGAAAACCCTTTGCAAATCCTTCTACAAAATTCTTTCTTAAATAGTCTTTTAGGTTTTCTAATGTAATTTTTTCAGACGATTTTATTTTGAAAATGCGTTTTATTTTTTCAACATCATCACTGGACTTCACAAACTCATCTATGATTTGAAAAATATCTTTACTAAATGGAGAAAGAGAAATTCCGAACTCCTTTTTGAACCCAGCGATGGCTCGTTTATTTGGATAAGCATATTCAAGACTTAACTCCTTACCGCATATTTGACAAGTATGTATTTTCGTGGGATGAATTACCAGAGCAATTTTTGCATAACAACCAGCTCCAAGTTGTATCCCATGTTTTTTACATTCTTTATCCCACCATTTTCTTCGCTCTTGACCTTTATCGGATTTTCCAGTCACCACCCATTTTACTCTTTTATCTTCACCTCTTTCAAAGTATAAACCTTTATAATTTGGGTGATTAACTATGAATTCAGTATACTTTGAGAAATTGGGGTGCCATGACCTTTTATTATCGGCAATTTCAATTAATTCTTTCATTTCCCGTTTATTGAGTTTATGCTTATTCATAAAACCGAGTAGAAAATTCAACATTAAACACCTGTGTTAGTTTCTAAATATTGTTTAGAAATCTCCTACCATTTATTTTGACCGGAAAACTACCAA
Source organism: uncultured Bacteroidota bacterium (assembly GCA_903903635.1). Lineage (GTDB taxonomy): Bacteria > Bacteroidota > Bacteroidia > Chitinophagales > Chitinophagaceae > Nemorincola. The sequence goes on along the minus strand of CAIUZK010000019.1, from coordinate 9,581 downwards.
TTAAAAAGGATTATCTTAAATTTTTTCTAGTATGATTCCGTTTTGCGAATTCCTTAGCCTTCGCAATCACCGATTCATCGAGAGATAATGTGAGCTTGGTATCCATACTAATTGTTTACGTGCAAATTTAGAAAAATCGCACGTAAATATGAAAATTATTGGGCAGAAACTAAGGGCAGTGGACTAAATATGATAAAATAGATATTGTGTCTCGGCAGTCTTCCCTCTTCTGCACAAAAATCAGGGTACTGAAGTTGATGTAAGATGTTACATTTCATACGGATCAACTATCCGCAAACCCTCAATATTTTTAAAATCGGCTTTATTCCGGGTTACCAGCTCCAGATTATTAGCAAGGGCAGTAGCCGCAATAACAGCATCGGGAAGAGGGGTTTTATATTGCTGCCTGATGGCAATGGTATGGTTTATTATATCAGCGTTTATGTGATCATAAACAATAGCGATCTGTACAAATTGCTCTAATTGCAAACGCTCTTTATCTGATATTTTTGGGCTGGCAAATAACTCGATATGCGTAATAACAGAAATAGCTGGCTCATGGGCACTCAGCACGTTTTTAGCATTTAGAGGCAGCTTACTATTACAAAAATCAATGACTGCGTTAGTATCCGGTAAATACATAAAAGGTGCTTAAAATTGTTTCTTCAATCGCTCTTCCCAATCCTTACGGCTCTGTTTCACCTCTTCCCGCATATCTTCAGCGGTTTCATCCGAAAGTACTCCCCAAAAATCAGCCATGGTCTTTTTGCTCACTGGCTTTTGTTCCAGTTCATCAAGAGCCAGATAAGTAATTTCAATTGGCTTGCCGATATATTCCTTATTAATGTGCAGGAGAACATCCGTATCAGTTGGCGTAATAATTGTTCTTACCATAGAATGTTTTTTAATACCAAATCAAATTCAGGCAACAACCACTTTTTGTCGCAAATTATCTATTACAAAGTTATAGAATAATCATCGCCTCTCAAAATCAATGCCCGGCCTCTCCTCTTCCGCATTACGCTCCGGTTTCAGCATATTGAAGTTGACGGAACGTATTGAGTTGCTCCCAAACCCTCGCCGCCTCACATAGCCTCCCCTGTTAGTTCAGTCCGTGAATCACGCTCTTTAGCTCCAAAAAAATACCCCGCCAAAGGCAGGGTAAGAATATCATTAGTTTGTTATGTTATTGACCTATGGGCACAGTCTTTACACTGTCTACCTTGCCATTGGTGATGTATTGCACTATCCTCATTCTGGGCTTGGGAGTAACTACCGATGCCATATCATCGAATATTCCGGTTTCCGGCAGGTGAGCCACCTTCTTATTAAGCCAGTAGGCAGTATTCAGGTACTTGGTTTCGGGATAATAAATAAACAGGCAGGTACCATCTTTAATCGTGTTTATTATCGGCAAGGATAATTTTGAAGGTACCGCAGGACAGCCCCAGCTACGTCCTAAGCGCTCCTTGCTGTTCACAAATTGCTCACTCACATAGTCGGCGCCATGCACCACAATGCCACGCTCATAGGCAGCATCATTAAAACCATCGTCCATACCCTCCAGGTGCAGCGAAGTGCCATGCTCACCATCATAGGTATCCTTGGTTACATAAAACCCAAGACTGCTTTTGTGCGTACTGCTCTTGTTGGAGAAAGATAATTCGCAATCTTCACCCGACCCTTGTCCATGAGCCACATAGGTATTAAAGATCACCTTCCTGGCTATCAGGTCTATGATCCACATGCGGTTGAAACTGGAAGGCAGTGCAAAATCGCATACAGTAAGTATCTGCTTGTCGAGCGAGAGTTTACCTGCATTGCGCAAATTGATATAACCACGGTAAGCTTTTTCAAATACATCGAAAGGAAGCAGATCACTGCCGCGCCAATCAATTAATTTGTAAATGCGGGAAATATGCTCCGCCACCCTCATCTGGTCGGCTATCGGATTGGTTTCATCAGCCGATACCAGCTTCGATGAAAAGGCCATCGTTAATGTCATGTAGGCACACAGGCACACTATCACTTTCTTCATAATCTCGGTGTTAATACAATGAATTGATCTGGAATACAGCAAAGATATTGCATTGGTTTGTTAATACCATCAGCATATCTGATTTTAGATTTTTTTTAACCTTAAAAAAATCCGTCCGGAATAACTATAATTAATGCATGTGTGCGGCAAAAACAGATAAACAGCAATCGTTTAAACAAGTTGTTTTGTGCAATATGAGCTTTGCACCTACTATTGCAGTATCAGTTAAATTTGGGGTTCCATGTATCACACGACTTTTACAGCTACCAGATAAACAAACCGGTTAATCACTATATTAGCCTGAATTACAAACCCGTTCTCCTTTAGCATATTAATAACTTCTTCAGGCAATATCCGCAGCTTGGTATAAGAACTTATCTTTTGCACCCAGTTGTTGTTTTCCTTCTCATAGAGCATATCGGTAACCAAAATGCTTGTGGCATCATAATCCAGGCAACAAGTCAGAATACGGGTATCATCACTTTTTACCTTTATGAAACGGCTATCTCCGGAAAGGGCATGCGTATAATCTCTGAACGAAAGTACCAATTTACCATTGGGCACAAGTATTTCAGCGCAATCCCCAATAAGTTGTCTTAATTCTCCGGTAGTACTCAGATGGGTGATTGTATCTCCGCAACAGGTTATCACTTCGGGAGCAGGCAAACCATACTTTTTCACATTGAGCAGGTCATCATTTATGATTTCAACAGGCTGGTCACCGCGGTTCAACTCAAGTTCCGCAAGCAACTGCCCGTTAAAATCAATGGCTTTCACCTTGAACCCTGATTGAGCCAGCGAGACCGCCTGCAGCCCGTGCCCCGCACCGAGGTCAATGGCTATTTTGTTGTTGCAGGGCTTTATCTCAAGCTGTTCAAGAATTGCCTGTTGTTCTTTCTGCCTTTCCGTGAAATCACCTATCATCCAGGAGTAAAATGCGCCAAGATGATTATCATAATGTTCTTTAACTGTCATTGCCGTTACCAATAATCTTTCATCAGATCAGCCACCCATGCAGGTTGCCGTATTTCACTCTTTATACCATATTCCCTGAATACAGGTTTAATATCCAATACAGGAGTTCCATCAATTGCATCAAGATATTTCACTTCAATTGATCTTCCCTTATGCGCTATTAATTCGACCGTGCATAAACCGATCCGGTTAGGACGGTCTTTTTTACGCTGCCCCAGAATGCCAACATCCGGATAAGCCGGGTTACCGCGTGGTCTCCCCGAATAAATAATTGTATCTGGTTCTACCTTATCGAAATAATATATTATTTCAAGGTGAGAAAAATCTTCAATACCGTTAAAAGCCTCCTCGGGCATGTGGGGCAATAATGTGATTGTAGAAATCATATCCCCCCAGAAATCATCAATAGCCTCACTACGGCTATTTGATATCCGGGCAATGGGATGCATTACAATATCCATATTACAAATGTAATTTGAACCGGATTAATAAGGAACGTTGACGAAATAAGTTCCACCATATTGCGAAGTTATATTTCTTTTATTAACTGCCATAGCTTTAGCGAAGGCATGTTTTATGAGGCATGCCCGCAAGGGCACGAGCGCAGCTCTATCTGCGAATAATAAATTATTTAAAGACTTTTGCAACGAAATAAAAATGGAATAGAACGAGTAAGATGGCGGGAGTTAATTTGTCATCGTTCCTTAGCAAAACTCCTGAGACTGAACAGGGAATAATTACAGTAAAAAACTATACCAATCCGGCAATCAGATTCCAATCAGCATGCAGGCTAATAGCAATCTGGTACTCCTTTAAGAATGCAGAATGATTAAAAATTTGATCAGTCAGAATAGTAAAGTGCCTCAACAAAACAATTAATAAACGCCCGTAAACTGCCCGTTGGTAACCACATAGTTTCCGGTAGTATCATAGGCGTTAAAACTAAAAGTACCCTGAAAATAATGAGCAGCGCTTGCCGTGATCCTTACCTGGCCATTATTAGCCATTATAGGCAGCCCACCTGTTGCCGCAGAAGAAAAAAGAATAGTTACATCACTGTTGCCCAATGGGGAATCGAAATAATACTCGTTTACTACATTTTTCACATTAATGGTAATGGTAACAGGTATAGGATTACCAACTACAGGTAGATTAGAAGCGCTAACCTGTGATTTAACACCATACCCACCAGTTGTTACCACGCGCACACCCAAACTCGAAAACGCACTGCCATTAACAGTAGCCGACATACTTGCTGTGGGATCATAATTTTTGTGACATCCGGTAGCCAGGAACAAAACAGATAACAAAGAAGCAATAAGTATTTGTATTTTTTTCATAAACTTTAGTTTTATCAAGTGGTTTAGTATAGTTACTACCAAATAATGTGCCAAAAGCTAAATTTATACTATTTTTTTTAAAACACCACCAAATTTCGTTCATCATTATCACCATCCCCACGATTGGAAATTGGCACATTGGAAATTGGAAATTCCCTCATTGGAAATTAACCTCGCACTACTCAATTGGAAATTGGCCCATTGGAAATCGGAAATTAACCCTGCGCTACTCAATTGGAAATTGGAAATTAGCACATTGGAAATTAACCTCACACTACTCAATTGGAAATTACCACATTGGAAATTGGAAATTAACCTCGCGCTACTCAATTGGAAATTGGCACATTGGAAATTGGAAATTAACCTTACGCTACTCAATTGGAAATCGGAAATTACCACATTGGAAATTAACCTCGCACTACTCAATTGGAAATTGGCACATTAGAAATTGGAAATTAACCCAGCACCCTGTTTTTCATGCAAGGAAATTCCTCATCACCAAAAGAATCTACGTACTCCGGCGCAGGATTATTATTGCCGGGCAGGCATTTAACCAGGTAAATATGCTCAGCAACAATGAAGAAAGTATGCATCTTACTGCTGTCAGTTCCATGATGCCTGAAATGCAGGTCTATTGCAAATATGGTTAGTCCTCTGGTATCAAAACCCTCCTGATATTTCCCGAACTCATCCACAGTAGCAATCCTTATCATTTCATCGCCAATCACAGCAGTATCCCTCCAGTTTTCAGGCACGTTAAAAAAAATAACCTTCTTAAAAATCAAATCAAATTCCCGGTAGTATATACTATCAAAACTACAGGAAATGATAAGCGTCTTTCTTTTGAATGACTGCACCCAAAAACCATCCCACATACTGTGTACAGGAAGCGTATCATTTATCGACCTTACTATTTCTAAAATATCAGCCATATCGTCTATACCTCTAAATTAGCAGATTATTCCCGAACAGGAAAAGTGCAAGATAAGAAGCCAAAAAAAATCTCACAAGACCTATAACCAATCAACCCCAAACAGCTTAACCTATCCATATCCACCCCACACACCTCAATTAGAAATTCCCACATTGGAAATTGGAAATTAAATTGTTGTCCAAACACCATTACTACTATCCCGCTTCAGTGGCCATAGCACGCTTGTACCAAATCAAGCTATTCCCCATAAAACACAGGCCACGTAACACGGGCCACGTAACACAGCTCCCCTCCTGTTTTTAGGAGCGGGACGATTGTACGAGGCGAATGCCGAGGACAATCAGGGGTGGTAAACTCCTGTACATCAGGTAACACAGGCCACGTAACACGGGCCACGTAACACAGCTCCCCTCCTGTTTTTAGGAGCGGGACGATTGGACGAGGCGAAGGCCGAGTACAATCAGGGGTGGTAAACTCGCACACATCAGGTAACACTACACATAACGCAAGCTACACAACACGAGCCACGCAACACAGCTCCCCTCCCGTTTTTGGGAGGGGACGATTGGTCGAGGCGAATGCCGAGTACAATCAGGGGTGGTAAACTCACGCACATCAGGTAACACTACACAAAACACGGGCCACACAACACGAGCCACGCAACACAGCTCCCCTCCCCTCCCGTTTTTGGGAGGGGACCGGTTTGGCGTTAAGCCAAACCAGGGGTGGTCCACTCGCGCACTTCAGGTAACTCACACAACACCCCACAAAAACACGAGTCATTGCGACAACGGAAGCAACCTCACGAAACACAAGTCACGCAACATGGGCCACGCAACACAGCTCCCCTCCCGTTTTTGGGAGGGGACCGGTTTGGCGTTAAGCCAAACCAGGGGTGGTCCACTCGCGCACATCAGGTAACACTACACAAAACACGGGCCACACAACACGGGCCACGTAACACAGCTCCCCTCCTGTTTTTAGAAGCGGGACGATTGTACGAGGCGAATGCCGAGGACAATCAGGGGTGGTAAACTCCTGTACATCAGGTAACACAGGACACGTAACACGAGCCACGTAACACAGCTCCCCTCCTGTTTTTAGGAGCGGGACGATTGTACGAGGCGAATGCCGAGGACAATCAGGGGTGGTAAACTCCTGTACATCAGGTAACACAGGACACGTAACATGGGCTGCGTAACACGCTCCCAACTCTCCTCCTTGAAAAAGGAGGAGTACCCGAAGGGGGAGGTGGTTACTTTATTTCGAAGATCCCGGAGAATTTCGGGAAGGAGCGGGATGTCTCGCTGGCGAACAGTGGGTTGGTCCACTCGCGCACATCAGGTAACTCAACTGAAATTTAGTATTTGTACAACAGTATCCCTTTATTACCCAAGCAGAACAGGATCAAATAATAATTCCCAATTTCCTATCGGCATACACAGCATTGCAGATAAATAGATTAGCCTAAAATCCATTATCCTATCACAATTATGCATATCATTTATTTCGCTCTTGAATAATTTTATTTTCATTTAGATAGAAATTTATAAAAACAACAATTATATTCGTATCTCATAACAACTATATGCCCGAAATCAGCTTAACTCAGGTATTTTGTACATTAGGAATCGGTATTTTTTCCAGTCTGCTTCCATTATATCTGTTTACCATTTTTTATAGTCCATTTCTCTCAAAATCCAAAGCAAATAAATCCCCCGACACCAAAAATGTTCTTTTAAATTTAAGTATAGAAGAAAAAAGTGGTTTCGGGATCATTAGCTTAGTCTTACTTTATGGATTAGGTGTTTTTATGCAAGCGAATACTGGTTATATGCAAGTAAATACTGGTTATATGCAAAACGATACTGGTTATATGCAAAACGATACTGCCAAGAAACAACCTATAATTAAAGCATGGAATAGTACTGTCTCTATTACTACAGACCCTGGATTTCCAAATAATAAAAGATATGATGTACTCTTTAATAAAATAATAATTGACAGTACAATTGACAGTACAATTAAACTTAGCCATTTAGGTATTATGGTATTTAGTACCGATAGCGCAATTGAACCTGTACGAAAATTATTAGGGCTGCATTTTTTTGATTCAGCAAATAAAGGCAACAGAAATTACAAAAATTTGGAACAGGAGTGGGATATAATTAAATTGGACTCAATTAAAAGAGCAGAGTTTCTTGACTTTGCAAATCAGCTATATTATATTTCTAAAAACTGGTGTATGCTGCATTCCGAAAATGCGTACGAGGAGCTAAAAGACCTTCAACAAAGAATGGATTTTGCACAGGGGATAGGCATCATTAGTTATTTTTATAGAATTATTCTTAGTATTATGATAATTCCATGGTTCATTTTGTTAGTAATAAAATCACTATTCTATACGAAATGCTATCTCTTTAATTCAATAAAGTTCCGGCAGATGCTTATTCTTTTATTAGTCATGTTCATATCTCATAAGCTTGCTTTGAACTCTTATCCTGGAGTAATAAATGATTACAATAAAAGAGTATACGGATATTATGCCAATCATTTCTTATATGGCGAACAGGAAGTTAAATTTAAGGTAACTCAGGAAAAATAAAACCCTCTTCGCACTTCAGGTACCTCAATTGGAAATCCGTCCCGGCCGTGTCTCCCTGAAGGGCGGACTTGTGCGCAAGCGGGGACTCGGGCGAGATCAGGGAACTGAAGGTGAAGATTGCCCAGTTGTCTTTCGTCACAGCTGAGTCTCTCTGGCGCAGGTCTGTAGCAAAGCCCTGTGCATGGCAGCCCTGTGTCTAAGCAATCTCGCTAATTTATAACTGGCGGGTATAACTTATAAAATAAATACGCCTATAAATTAGGAATTTCCAAGTAAATGTTTTACCTTTGGCCCAAATTTAACCCTAAATGATCTCTTTTAAACTATGAAACAATCTAAATTCCAAAATATTTGCCACAAATTATTTTTTGTATCAATAAGTCAATCAGAAACAGACACCCCAGCTCATGATTTTTACAAAAAAAATTACAAACTACTGAAAATCAATAGTTTGTAATTTTGAAAACTTCCGATTTCCGGAAACTTCATGAAGCAAACCAGAAGTTTTTCGCCCAAATCCAGAAGTATAACCAGAAGTAGCCTGTAGTAAATCCAGAAGTGCAAGGAAGAAAACATGAAGTTCAAAACTCAGAATTGTGAATCCAGTTCAGACAATTTTGCACACTCCACTCCAAAATGCGCAAAAAATAGGACTAATCAATTGATAATCAACAAAACTTTGCGCAAATAAATATTATTGCACACCACTGCGCAATTGCACTTATAAAATATTATGCAATACCTAAAGAAGTAAACCAATTCCAGGATTACCAAAATGAAAATCAGCGTAATCCAATAATCAGTTTAATCCGCGGTTCAGACAATTTTGCACACTTCACCTCAATATGCGCAAGAAAATCGGTTTAATCAATTGATAATCAACAAAACTTTGTGCAAGAAAACATTATTGCACACCAGTGTGCAATTGCACATATGCAATAATAGCCAATAAATGAATAAATAAACCTAAACCAGAATTAGCAACAAAATTGTACAGTTATTGTACGGTTTTTGTTCAGTTTTTGTCCAGAAATCCTAACCAATAAAATCACAACACCCTGAAAATCAACACAAATTTCCATAAACACCAAAAACAAAAAGAATAGAACAATGGTCATCCGGAATCATAAACCACCACATTAACCACATTAATCCCACATTAATCACATTAACCACATTAATCCCACATTACCGCATTATTCCCACATTACCGCATTAAGTTCCGGGCATAAAAAAAGTCCAAACCAGTAAAGGAAGGGACTTTTAAAAGAATATGGCAGCTACCTACTCTCCCGCATTGTTGTGCAGTACCATCGGCCATGGCGGGCTTAACTTCTCTGTTCGGAATGGGAAGAGGTGAACACCGCCGGCAATACCACCATAAGATGGGTGATTCGGTTAAAAGGTTAATTGGTTAAATGGTATATTAGTCTTTAGGAGACTTTTTACCTTTTTAACTTCTTAACGAGTTAACGTAAATCAATATCGAGACATATTAGGTAAGCAATTATTTTTAGTATGGTAAGGTAACTAACTCACTATCCTCAGATTTACATCTTCAGAATCATGAGGTAAAAAAGATTAAAGCTTACGTGCAATTAGTACTACTCGGCTTTGATGTTACCACCTTTACACCTATAGCCTATCAACGTCGTAGTCTTCGACGGCACTTAAAAGTAAACTCATCTT
>CAIUZK010000018.1 GCA_903903635.1 uncultured Bacteroidota bacterium | reverse complement strand
TGCCCGCAAGGGCACGAGCGCAGCTCTATCTGCGAATAATGAATTATTTTAAGACTTTTGCAACGAAATAAAAATGGGATAGAACGAGTAAGATGGTGGGAGTTATTTTGGCATCGTTCCTAATGCATAATTCTCAATAAATATTTTTGGAGTGTGCTAAACAACTACAAAATATTTATTTATTTTGCGATTGGAAAAAGAATTATGGAACAATTAAAACGACTAACAGATGAGCGCTTATTCAAAAGAAACGAGCATGCAAAAGCCTGGATTTGGTAAACAGATGAATGAAAATCCGGCATCCGTACAAAATCATGGAGCTGATGCGGGTTCCATTCGGCCTATGGAAAGACAAACATTTTCGAATGAAAAATTACACCTTGCCTTAAAGCATTTCTTCGGGTATGATGAATTCAGGCTTACCCAGCTTCCCATTATTGAAAGTTTACTGAAAGGAGAAGACACCCTGGCTATTATGCCAACAGGGGCAGGAAAATCTATTTGCTACCAGCTTCCGGCCGTGCTGCTTCCGGGTATTGCCATTGTGGTATCGCCGCTCATAGCGCTGATGAAAGACCAGGTGGATGCATTAACGGCCAATGGTATTCATGCGGCTTTCCTGAATTCATCTCAATCGCAGGATGAGCAGCAAAGGGTTGTACGTGAGGCCCAGAACGGCACCATTAAACTGCTTTATATAGCCCCGGAACGAATACCAGCCAACAGTGAGACCTTTTTTGCATTTCTGAAAAAACTAAATCCTTCTATGTTTGCCATAGATGAAGCGCATTGTATCTCCTCGTGGGGGCATGACTTCAGACCGGAATATCTGAAACTGGCAGTATTGAAGAAACATTTTCCGGATATACCGGTAATAGCGCTTACTGCCAGCGCCGATAAGGTAACACAGAAAGATATTGTGGACAGGCTGGAACTGAAAGAACCCAGGATCTTTATTTCCAGTTTCAACAGACCGAATATCCACTATTACATCCACCCCAAGAGAAATGTGTTTGCGCATATATTGGATTATATAAAAAAACATAAAGAGGACAGCGGCATTATTTATGCATTATCAAGAGCATCGACTGAGGATATTGCCGGGCGGCTTCACGAAGCAGGGATCAAGGCGGCCTATTACCATGCCGGAATGGATACCAATGAGCGAAGCAGGGTGCAGGAGGCTTTTCAGAGAGATGAATACAGGGTTATAGTTGCCACCATAGCCTTTGGTATGGGGATAGACAAATCGAATGTGCGTTTTGTGATACATCATGACGTATCAAAGAATGTGGAAGGTTATTACCAGGAAACCGGCCGGGCCGGGCGTGATGGATTGCGGAGTGATGCTATACTTTATTATTCTTATGGAGATATAGTTAAGCTTAAAAAATTTGCAGAAATAGAGGGCAATCCGCAACAGACGGCGATTTCAATGAAGAAGCTGCAACTGATGCAGGATTATTGTGAGCATGAAGGATGCAGAAGACAATTCCTGATGCAATATTTCGGGGAGCAGTTTCCGGCTTATTGTGGTAGTTGTGATTATTGCCTTAGCTCGCTTGAGGAGAAGGACGCTACAGTGGACGCACAAAAATTGCTATCTGCCATCAGCCGCACGGGTGAGCGTTATGGAGCTGGTTATATTATCGACTTTCTCAGGGGCTCAGCAAGTGAGAAAATACAACCCTTGCACAAAGAACTAAAAACCTATGGCATCGGCAAAGAACTGAAAAAAGAGCAATGGCAATGGATGGTGCAGCAACTGCTGTATCATCATTTCCTGGATAAGACAGATGATCAGTATGCCACACTGAGGCTGAATGAAAAGAGCTGGAAACTGCTAAAAGGAGAGACCCAACTGAAGCTGATATTGAAGAAAGAGAAGGAGCAGACAGATGAAGATGCAGATGATCTGGGGTATGATATGGGACTACTAAGGGAACTCAAAAGTCTTCGGCAGGATATGGCAGACAGAGAGCATGTGCCATCCTACAATATAGTATCGGATAATACTTTGATAGAACTGGCTATGTACCTGCCTCATAGTTATGATGAACTGAAGCAGGTGTCCGGTTTTGGCGATTATAAAGTGAGCAGGTATGGAACCAACTTTTTGAAGGTAATAACTACATATGCCAGGGAGCATCATTTGGTTTCGAAAATACAGATGAAAAAAACAAAGCGGGAAAAGAAGGAAAAGAGTGAACCGAAGGGAAAGCCTGCTGTAAACAGCACAATGAAGGTAACCCTTGATATGTTTAACGATGGTATGAATGTAGGCGAAATCGCCGTAAGGCGCAGCCTTGCTCCTACAACAATCGAAACACATCTTTCGGCTTATGTGGCTTCCGGAGAACTGGATATATACCGTTTGATAAGCAAAGAAAAGCTGGAAAAAATTATTGCCACAATAAAAATGACGGGTCAAATGGCCGCATTAAAGCCAATAAAAGATCTGCTTGATGATGAATACACTTATGGGGAAATAAGAATGGCAATGGCGTATTTTAAGAAGTAGAATGGTTACCAGGTGTCTTATGACTCCAACCTTACATTTGACTTTTTACAAGAATTTCCGTTATATCCGGTGCATATGCCTTTCCATTTTTATTTTCTCAAGAGATTTTATGATGAAAATCAGTTGGCTGATTGCCTGATATTTAGGAAATTAATGGCTAATTATATACTTTTATGGTTAATAATTATTGACATTTATGAAAAACACATCTAAGCTATTTTGCTCATTATTGATTATGCTTTTGGCAGGCTTTAATTTGTATGCAGCACCACCATGTACAGTACTGCCGATTGTCGGAGCATCGCAGACTTGTCTAAGTACTCCGGTAACATTAGCTGACCCAACTCCGGGTGGAACATGGAGTAGTAGCGCGCCATCAATTGCATCAATTGGTGCAACAACGGGTGCACTTATTGGAGGGGCGCCGGGAATTGTAACAATAACCTATACTGTTTCTTTAGGATGCAGTACATCCATAACATTTACAGTTACGCCAACTCCCGCAGCAATTACCGGTACTAATCAATTATGTTTAGGAGACACCTCACTTTTGGGTGAGACAGTTCCGGGGGGGACATGGTATAGCGACAATCCTGCAGTTGTTAGTGTTTCATCAACAGGAATTATTACAGCCGGAATACCCGGAATAACAAATATAAATTATTCTCTGGGTGGCTGTGTTGTTTCTAAATCGATAATACTAAGTCTGCTAATGTCGCCTATTACAGGTACACCAGAAGTTTGCACCTATGGACTTACTACACTTTCTCAGTTTTTATCAACTTCTGGTGGATATTGGACAAGTAATAATACTGCTGTAGCCACAATTGGTTTATCTTCAGGTGTGGTAACAGGTATTACTGCCGGAGTTGCTACAATAAGATTTACATTATCTCCAGGGTGTACTGTATCACAGGTTGTAACAGTTAATCCTGCCCCAGCGCCGATAACAGGCATATCGCATGTTTGTGTTGGCAGTACTACAACTCTGGGCGATGCTTCTCCCGGAGGAATCTGGAACAGTACAAATCCTGCTTTGGCTTCTTGCTCCGGTTCGGGTGTTGTAACAGGAGTAGCTAATGGTACTGATACCATAGAATATATTTATCCTGCAACCGGATGTAAAACCATTTTACCCATAAATGTCATTGACCTTCCGGCTATTACCGGACGTGATAGTATTTGTGCATGGGGCGATACTTTGACTGTAACTAATAGTTATCCCGGCGGGGTCTATACCAGTTCAATGGTAACCGTGATGAATCTTGGTGGAGGTGTCGGAAGAGTAACAAGTGCGGTTCCGGGAATTGCTACCGTAGTCTATACAATTCCGGCAGGGTGTTCCGTATCTAAAACAATTACTGTGAATGCCCTACCCAATACAATTACAGGTCTCTTTAATGTATGCCTGGGATTTACATCATTATTGTCTGACATTACTCCGGGTGGGGTTTGGAGTACCGCTTCTGGCTCAATAGCCACTATTGGATCTTCCTCCGGAGTTGTAACAGGCACAGGCGTCGGAAACACACATGTATTCTATACCTTGCCCACAGGTTGCAAAGCCGATACCGTGGTGCATGTAAGCCCACCGCCATCGCCAATCACCGGAACAGCAGTTTTTTGCGTAGGTTCTTCAACCACATTATCCGATTCGAGTACGGGTGGCACATGGACTTCAAGCAACCCGTCCACTGCCTATATTGTTGGCGGCACAAGTATTGTAACCGGATTGAATGCAGGCGTGGTATCAATTACATATTCACTGGGAGGAACTTGTATTACTTCTACTACCGTTACGGTTAATGCTCAGCCAAACATTTTTGTGGTAAGCGGCGGCGGTGGCTATTGTGCAGGCGGAACAGGTGTGCATGTATATCTCAGCGGGTCACAGACAGGCGTAAATTATCAATTATACAATGGCGGCACTCCGGTGGATACACCTATGCATGGCACAGGCTTCAGTATTGATTTTGGATTGATAACCGGCGCCGGTATCTATACAGTTGTAGCCACTAATACAACTACTACCTGCTCTGCTAATATGACCGGAACTGCAATAATAAATGCCAATCCGTTGCCTACGAGTTTTGCAATAACCGGCGGTGGCGGATTTTGCGCTGGTGGCACCGGAGCGCATATCGGTCTGGCCAGTTCAAATGCCGGAGTGAATTATCAGTTATTTTATGGCTCAACACCATTTGGCGGTCCGGTGACCGGATTAGGTGGCCCTGTTGATTTCGGACTATTTACGGGCGTTGGCACTTATACAGTAAGAGCAACCAACCCTGTAACAGGTTGTAACGATACCATGGCTGGAAGCGTTACACTTACCAGTATTCCTCCTGTTACTCCCGGTGTAAGTCTTGTTTCTACTGTTGGCGATACTATTTGCCTGGGTGTAAATGCTACCTATATTACTACTGAAGTAAATGGCGGAACAACTCCTGTATATCAATGGAAAGTAAACGGTACAAATGTTGGTACAGGTGGATCAACTTATAGTTATATTCCTGCTAACAATGATGTGGTAAGTGTAGTGATGACCAGCAACGCAACCTGTGCCAGCCCGGCCACTGCAACCAATTCATTGACAATGACCGTAAATAATCTGCTTGTGCCTGTGGTGAGTATTGCGGCCAGTCCCGGAACAATTATTTATGTAGGTCAGACTGATACGTTTACTGCTATTGTAAGCAATGGAGGCCCTTCGCCAACTTACCAGTGGCAAATTAACGGATCGCCAATAACAGGGGCTACCAACGTTACCTATGTTGATCTGAGCCCGAGCAACGGAGATGTGATAACCTGTGTGGTGAAAAGCAGCGGTCAGTGTGGCAATCAAACAGGATCAGGGCACTTGACACTGACTGTAAATCCGAATGTGGGCTTTAGCAACACAGTATCTGCAGGAGATGTAGTGGTAATGCCTAATCCGAATAAGGGCAGCTTTATTATCAAGGGTAAATCCGGTGTAACAGGCAAAAATGAATTGTTGGTGGAGATAATGAACGTGTTGGGGCAGGTAGTTTATAAGAATGAACTTAGTATTATGAATGGGGAGATCAATGAGTTGATACAGATGCCGGAAAACACTGCCAATGGTATGTATCTGCTTCACATAAACACCGGTTCAATGCAGCGGGTATTCCATATTATAGTTCAGCAATAACTGAAGAAAGAATAGTACAAATAGAATTGGTGAACAGCTTAATAGCTGTTCACCAATTTCATTTTATTTACCTGTAGTTGATTTGGAGGCTATGTTGAAAATACTAAAAAGTTTATACCCTATATTGAATTATACAAATACACTGTATCCAATGTCCCGCTGACATCCTGCATCCAGATACCAATACTATCTTTCGATGGCCTGTAATATACTTTTATCAAATAATTAGCATTCAATGGCCCGTCAAATTCCTGTACGCCATTTAAGTATCTCGCAGGCGTATAGCTGATATTTACATTACTCCAGAAACTGTTGCCCGGGAACTGAACTACAGAATCATTTATAATAATGAGCGCAAATGATGTGTCTGGTAAACTAATCAGGTTGTCACTCCAATAGGGATGTGACTGGAAATGCCAGCTTCGCATTCCTCCCATTTTAGATGCTTTAACTTCTGGAGGATAATACCGGTAGGTTTTTGTTTTAAAGCAACCTGTTAAAAGCACACCAAACAGGCAAATAGCAAAGGAAATGGATTTCATATTGATTCAAATTTATGTGATAAAAAATTATTTTCCTATGCTTATCATATTCATCAGCAACCTCATTGCGCCTTTATTACCTGCAGGCAACTGGCGGTTAAAAGAAAGAGCGGTATAAATGTAATTGCCCTTACCCACTTTTGCATAAAGCGTGCTTCCGGTTAATGGATCTTCGCCCTCATCTTTCATCGAAAATACGGGTTTATATTTATCATCCCATTTCACAGGGAAGTAAAGCCCACGCTCCTGCACCCAATCCGCAAAATCAGCATCAGTTATTTTGTTAGGGTAATTGAGTAATCTGCACCCCGGATCAACAAAAGTAACCGTGGCATCTTCTTCAGTCACCCGCTTATCCGAAAGTGTAAAAGGATATGGACCTAACTTAGAGGTGGCCATGTCCTGTAAGGTATTGTATTGCATGATCAGCGTTCCGCCGTTATTAGCATATTCAAATAACACCGGCAGCCAGTAGGCCATTTTCTTTTCCACATTTACCGCCCTGATGCCTGTTATGATAGCATCGTATTTTTTTAGCCTTGCCGCATTGCTAAGGTCTGCATCCCTGAGAATATCCACATCAAGACCGGCTATCCTGAGGAAAGCCGGCATAAAATCTCCCGCACCCTCAATGTAACCTATTTTTTTAGCAGTACATTTCCAGTTTGGCCTGATAACTTTTGCAAATGGCATAGTGAAATACTGTAAGGCAGGCAGGTGGTTATATTGTATGAGGTGATGAGACATATTGCCGCCACAGCCAATAGCAGACAAATAAAAATCCCCGTCGCCCTCTGCCTTGGCTACAGTAGGATTAATAGTTACAGGTATCAGCGTATCCGTACCTGCAGGCAGATTAAGGTTTTGTACAAAAACAGTAACGCCTGACTTTACCCCTGCTACTATCAATGCTTCGTCCTTGAAATCTTTATAGGCATGCAATCTCAACTCAGCCTGTACTGTGCCATCTGGCTTTGCTATCAGCAATCCTGAGTTAAAAGAGACAACCGCATCGGGAACAATGCGCAATTGCTCTACCACATCACCCTTCACAGGGTCAAGTTTTTTAAATGATAACGGGACTTTCACATTGAAATCCACTCCGCCTATCTTTACTACAATGTCGGCAGTAAGGTTATTGGGGGTCTCAGGCATCCCGATAAGAGAGTCGTTCGGAATTACAAATATATCTTTACCTGTGTGCGATTCCGCAAGCCAATAAGGCTGGGTATACTGCTCATCAACCGGTATATTAATATTATGCTCAAAGGTCATTAATGCATCGTTTGGCAAAACCTGGTTCACAATAGTGTCGTTATTTCCCCAATGAATAGCACTAAGTGTGATTGGAGTTCCGCTACGTGCAATTACATGCAGTGTAAATGGTAGTGTTGCCCCTTTTACAGCCTGTGGCTGTTTGGCATACAATTCAGCCAGCAACCCTGAACAATCCAGAATGGTCTGATCCAGTTCCGCCAGCTTTTCTGTACGCCAGAAATCATCCTTAACTTCTGCAACCTTGGCTCTTACTGCCAGCAGTGCAGGCAAACTGGCATCCGGATGTATAAAATCGAAATGCCGTTCAATCTGCTTAAGATCATTTCCAATATCTGTCCTGCCTACCCTGCCCCATGTTGTGTCTATACCATCAAACAATGAATTAACCAGCGTATCCCCATCTATTAACTTAAAATACTCCTTCTGCGTACCGGGTACACTTGGAGTACCTGCTCCCTGGCTTTTATGAACACTCCTGCTCAACCCTGATAGTTCACCACTACCCATTCCGATTAACGGAAGGTATTGCCCTACCTGAAACTTGAACTGGTCTTCGGAGGTAGTATTCCTGTCGCCAAATTTATAGGTATTCTGAAGCAATCTTTTGGCATGCCATGTGCCATAAGTTTTCAACTGCTCGGCATACTGAGTTTTATCTCCGGCTTTTTTATAAGCCTGTGCAGCAATTATTGCCGATGCTGCATGTTGTCCGTGACCGGCCATTGTATTGGGCGGGAAACGGCATATCACCACATCTGGCCTGAATTTGCGCATTACCCTTACTACATCACTGGTAAGCAGATCCTCCGGCCAGTGCCTGAAAGTTTCCTGGTAGGTCTTTGAAAAACCGAAATCGATAGCTCTGGAAAAGTATTGTTCTGCGCCGTCTATCTTTCTTGCCTCCATCAGTTCATGCGTTCTTATCAGGCCCAGCGCATCACCTTGTTCACTACCCAGAATATTCTGCCCCCCATCGCCACGAGTTAGCGACAAATAAGCTGTATGTATATTCCTGTCATTTACCAGCCATGCCAGCAACCTTGTATTTTCATCATCAGGATGCGCAGCTACATAGAGTACATTTACCAGATGCTGCAATTGCGCTATCTCATGGTATATTTTTACAGAGCTTGCGGGTCTTACCTGTTGTGCATTAAGCATCAAAGAACAAAGAATTCCGGTAATCGTTAAAATTATTTTCTTCATTGAGATGTATTTCCGGTTATTGATTCCGCTAATCAAATGTACTTACATTCGAATTAACTTGCTTAAGAACTAACTCCGCCTGACATTGATAATTTCAATAGTATTATCAGATCCATAAAAAAACCGGCAGTCATTATTGGACTGCCGGTTAATCTTTTAAGCTTGTTTCACTGTTTACTATTAAACGATATTTTGAATCAATTATTCAATAGTTTGTTTGTGATGCCTTCTCTTTATTTCCTCAATTATTTTAGTGTTATTATGAACATACTCAGCTTCGTTTGCACTTCCCTTTGCCATCTCTATTGATTTCCTGGCTGCAATTATAGCAGCATCATCATTACCAATTTTCTTTTCTATCCTGGCTTTCAGATACCACATATAGTAAGCCTTGGGATCCTGATCAACAGCCTTATCAACATAGGTCTTGGCGAGATCAAGCTTCTTGTCAGATTCAAAATAATAATTGGCAGCCTGGAAATAAGGTAATGGTTGCGGATGGTTTATAGCTTTATCTATATTCACATCAATACCTTCCGTATTGCGGGCAATAACAGGTATTGTAATCCTGGTGCGTTCCCACATCAGTTCTATTTTGCAGGTTGTAAATGTGATGTCTGTAATGTTGATAGTGAACGTCTGTACATTCTCTTCGAGTGCTGATGGCTTGATAGAAAAACGGGCTACATCATTATCAATAGTATAACCATCGGCGCCCCAGTTGGTGATACCTGTATTAATGATTACTTCCCATTTGTCCTTGCCAGGAATGGTGTAGATAGCATATTCACCCGGCTTGATTTTGAAACCTGCAATTTCCAGTTCTTCGCTTGTTTTTATTTTAGTTGCTGCATTAGCGCCTGTGCGCCATACACGACCATAAGGTACTACATCACCAAATATTTTTCTTCCACGCATTGAGGGTCTGCTATAGCTGATCTCAATATTGGATACAGAAAAATCCTGAGAAATTTTTGCGGCAGGACTTAGTGCAGGAAGTTTTAACTGACCTTGTGCATTGGCAGCAACAACTAAGAATACTAGTAGTGTGGATAGAAAAAAGTGCTTCATGAAATATTTGTTTTAAGCTTGCAAATTACGAAGTAAGTTGATTAGTTCATACAGTGTTTATTAACAGCCTTACAATTACAAATCCGGTTACAATGTTGCTGAATATTGTTGTTGAAATATAAATGTCCTTATAAAAAAAAGTTCCCGACATACCTGGTATGTCGGGAAAGGACTATGCTTACTAACCCATCGCTGGTATAGCAAATGTCTGAAAAAAGTTCGGCAATTAAAAATAATTATTAAATTAATACAATGATAATATATACTATTTTTATCACATTAAAAATCAACATACCGCAACATTAGATATACATATTGTATATGTAATAGAGCAACAGGGATTAAAAAATTCCAGACTATAATTCTACTTTAGGAACGATGACGAAATATCTCCCACCATCTTACTTGTTCTATTCCATTTTTATTTCGTTGAAAAGTATTAAAATAATTCATTATTCGCAGATTTTACGCCTCACAAAAAAGAAATATAACTTCGCAATATGGTGGAACTTATTTCATCAACGTTCCTTA
>CAIUZK010000017.1 GCA_903903635.1 uncultured Bacteroidota bacterium | reverse complement strand
TAATCACGAGAAGTTTGGTAAATCTCAAAGCGGCTCCGTGTCTTCTGACACAAACAGGAGCACCGTAGAAAAAATGTGGTAAATAAAAAAGCGTTCCCAGTTAGTAAGTGATAACTTGAAATCTTTTGTAAAACTTTTTATTTTTTTTGAATAGAAAGTATATGGCAGAAGATATGAAAATACAATTGTTAGAAATGGCAATTGAAATAATAAAAGCGGATAATAATAAGAAATTGACGGTAGAAAATGTAATAATTATTTATCGCCAGTTGGTATACAATATATATATGCCAACTGGGATTTAATGAAATAAGTGAAGCACAGCGACCCGCACCAGCGGGGGCGTTCTACTATTTACTAATGACTTACAGCCATCCTGCCGTAAGTTATCTTACCAGCATTCAACTATTTGATTATGACTTACAGCCATCCTGCCGTAAGTTATCTTACCAGCACTCAACTATTTGATTATGACTTACAGCCATCCTGCCGTAAGTCATCATACCAGCATTCAACTATTTGATTATGACTTACAGCCATCCTGCCGTAAGTCATCATACCAGCATTCAACTATTTGATTATGACTTACAGCCATCCTGCCGTAAGTCATTCCTGCCAACGTTCAACTATTTTTGCCTCATTACTTTAAATAAATGAAGTCTTGGTTTTATTGTACTTTTCACTCAAATTACTTTG
Organism: uncultured Bacteroidota bacterium; assembly: GCA_903903635.1. Taxonomy (GTDB): domain Bacteria; phylum Bacteroidota; class Bacteroidia; order Chitinophagales; family Chitinophagaceae; genus Nemorincola. The sequence continues at coordinate 22,545 of CAIUZK010000017.1, read as the reverse complement.
CTAATGTGTGTGCCATAGTGGATATGTTATACATTAAGTTCCAAAACCGAAAAAAATGTTCTAAATATAAAAAAATATGGACAGTAACATTAACTACCGAGCAATAATAAAAGAATTGACTTTACTTGGTTCAAATAAAAATGGCATTCTATTATTGTTAGATGATTATGCTAAAAAGGAAACATCAAAAGCGGTTTTCTGTAATAGACTTATTCAAGAAATAATGCGAGGTAAATTTTCAATGGCTTTTGTAAGGCGAGAACCAATTCGTAAAGAGATAGTTTCCCCAGTTAGCGGATATGTCAGGCATAGAAATCCTCACGCAAGAGTAGACGAACCTTATTTTATCATTTCAAAAGAGGAAGTTGATGTTGCCAAATTATTGCTTGAAATAAATTCAGTTTATGAAAAAAAAGAAGAAATGCTTGAACTAACTAATCGCCTTCAACAATATAGGATTTATTTAATTTTCGGTGAACCTATTGAGCATTTGGGTTTATATCCGTCAGTGAAGTTGTCGGCAACTATTCAACCATAGGCGGGTATTTCAAGGATGTTCCTTATGTTAGCCTATCGGAACAGAAAAACAAGAATCTAACAAGAGAGGAAGCCGCAAAAGAGTTGAGAATTACGCCAACAACTTTATCAAAATGGGTGCGGGCGGGCGAAATACGAAACTGGGGGAAAGGAAGAAAAATGTTGTTTAAAAAAAGTGATATTGAAAAATTAAAGTAAAATGAAAATCAAGTTTTATTTAAGAAAGCCAACAGAGGATATTATTTCGGCTATATACGCTTCAATCTGTTATCATAGAAATCGGTTGATTGTATTCCCTGGTGAAAGCGCACATAAGAAGGACTGGAACTTTGAGGAAAACAGACCAAAGGCATCTGCCAAAAACGCAACACTTGAAGGACGGTTATTTAAAGCGGAAAAGCTATATAGAGAAACTTATGATAACCTTATACCCAAGTATGGTGTTAAAGTATCGCCCAAAATATACAAAAATGCTATTGACGGAAAGAACAACGCAGAAAGTACAATTAAAGTGGATGAGCCAGTATTAATATTGGACTTTTTTCAAACGCTAATAGACGATAGCAAAAACAAGACCCGCAAAACAAAAGATAACATGATTTATAACGCCAATAGTGTAAAGCCTTATAAATCTACTATGGAACATTTCAAAAAGTTTGTTAAGAAAAGGAAGTATTATTTAACTGATATTAATCAGACGCTTATAGATGAATTCACCAATTACTTAAATGAGCCTCTTTCGCTTAATACTAGTGCCAAATACTTGACCGTGTTTAAGACGCTTGTTTCTTATGCTTCCAAAAAGAAATTGATTAGTAAGGATATTTCAGAGGGGATTGAATTCAATATAAGAAAGGCGGTGGCTGATGATATTTACTTAACCGAGGATGAAATCCAAGCCATAATGGATATTAAACATTTCCCGACTAAAACCTTTGAAATCGTAAGAGATTTATTTGTAATAGGTTGTAATACTGGTTTGAGGTTTGAGGAATATTCGGTTCTGGAAGCGGCAAAGATTCAAGACGGTTTTTTGGAAATTGACCCGAAAAAATTAGAACATAAATACGGTATCAACACAAAATTAATAATACCCGTATTGCCGATGTTTGAAGATATTTTAAGAAAATATCCGAACGGTTTGCCGCAGGCTCCTTGTAATCAGGTTTTCAATAAAAACTTGAAAAAGATTGGTAAGGAGATACCGTCATTAAATAAAGATTATGAAAAGAAATTAATTCGTGACCATAAAGTAGATAGAAAAGCTCTTAAAAAATGGCAAATGGTTGTAACGCATACTGCTCGCAGGTCATTTGTAACTAATATGTATTTGCGTGGTGTTCCTGTTCCGACAATTATGGCGATTTCTGGTCACAGAACAGACGAGAATTTCAAGAAATATAATAAAGCGGATAACCGCAAACATGCGGAAATATTGAAAAGGATATTTGATGAGGGAGAAAAGCAGAAGGCTGAATTATTGAAAAAGAAATTAGACGAGGACAATAAGCGGAAAAACGGCGGTGAGATTGAGTAACAGGGGGCTTCGGCCCCCTATGTTTTGCTTGATACTGCCCATCATAAATCTATCGGGGTATCAATTGGGGAACTTAAAATAAGTGCCACCTTTTTTGCCACCTTTGACTTGATTAAAATGCGAAACCCGCTCTGGGAGCGGGTTTCAACACTTTCTCTGTGGGAGCACACGGGTTCGAACCGCGGACCCTCTGCTTGTAAGGCAGATGCTCTGAACCAGCTGAGCTATGCTCCCTCTTTTTGTCTAAGGGACTGCAAAGATAAGCGGATTTTTCGTTTCTGCAAAACCTTTTCGTTTTTTTTCAAAAATATCCGTTCGTAATATAAACTCCTCAAGACCTTCTATTCTTTATTATATTCACATTATCATAAAGTAATTTAATCCTTTTCATACACTACATAATTGGCCTTTCACTACCTTTGTTGCCATTATTTATTTTCCTTTTTACAATCATATATTTATGGGTTACGTTAAAGACCTTTTCAGAGTTAAGGCCGATGAGCAGAGTAAAGAAATTAAAGGCATTATTGAACAGTACGGAAACAAAAAAATTGAAGATGTGACTATCGCCCAGGTTTACCAGGGTATGCGTGGCATAACAGGCCTTGTCACCGAAACATCTTTGCTGGATGCCAATGAAGGTATCCGCTTCCGTGGGTTTTCTATTCCCGAGCTCAGGGAAAAATTACCTAAGGTAAAGGGTGGCACTGAGCCGCTGCCGGAGGGCTTGTTTTATCTTATGCTGATAGGCGAGGTGCCTTCCAACGAAAACGTGGAGCACATCTCGGCTACATGGGCACGCCGCTCGCATGTGCCTAATTATGTGTTCGATGTTATCGAGTCGTTCCCGGTAGGCTCGCATCCTATGACACAGTTTACCGCGGCCATTCTGGCGCTGGGCACCGAATCTAAATTTGCCAAGGCGTATAACGATGGTATCAACAAGAAGCAGCATTGGGACTATATCTACGAAGATACCATGACGCTTATTGCACGTCTGCCACGTATTGCGGCATACATCTATCGCCGCAAATATAAAAACGGTGACCACATTCAGCCGGATGGTATGCTCGACTGGTCGGGCAACTTTGCACATATGCTGGGTTATGAGCAGAAAAGCTTTCACGAACTGATGCGCCTGTATCTTACCATACACGCAGACCATGAGGGTGGTAATGTGTCGGCTCATGCCACTCACCTTGTGGGTTCGGCGCTGAGCGATCCGTATCTTTCATTTGCTGCCGGTATGACTGGGCTTGCTGGTCCGCTGCATGGTTTGGCCAATCAGGAAGTTATCCGCTGGATAGAAGAAATGTGTAAAGAACTGAATTCGGAAGAACCAACCAAGGAGCAGATAGCCGACTACATACACAAAACATTGCTGGCAGGTAAAGTGGTGCCTGGTTATGGTCATGCTGTATTGCGTAAGACCGACCCGCGCTTCACCGCACAGATGGAATTTGCAAAGATCCATTGCCCCAATGATGCTACGGTTAAGACAGTATGGAACATATATGAGGTAGCGCCACCAATTCTGGAGAGCACCGGCAAGATCAAAAATCCATGGCCTAACGTAGATGCGCATTCCGGCTCACTGCTGAAGCATTACGGAATGGTAGAAGAAGATTTTTATACTGTATTGTTTGGTGTATCGCGTGCATTGGGCGTACTGGCCAGCCTTTGCTGGGACAGGGCCCTGGGCTTTGCCATCGAGCGTCCGAAGTCTATTACCACAGATTGGGTGAAGAAGTTTATTGCCAAGGGAGAAGTGGTAGTGTAGGTTTTAGCAGAAAGTCTTAAGTAGAAAGACTAAAGTCGGGAGTGATAATTAGTACTGATAAAATATAGGTTTAAACTAAAAAGCATGCAAAGCAATTTGCTTGCTTTTTAGTTTGGAGCCATCTTGAAATTAATTGATACTTTTGCAATACAAATGATCAGCCAGATTCACATAAAAAATTTCAAATCGATAGTTGACCTTACCCTTGATCTGGGCAGGGTTAATCTGTTTATTGGTGAAAATGGCAGTGGGAAAAGTAATATTCTGGAAGCGGTGGCGTTTGCTAACTCATCAGTAAACACTGAACTTAATAATAGTATACTAGCTTTAAAAGGGGTTAGAAATACAAATAACGAATTATTCTGTAGTGCTTTTGAAGATGAGATTCAAGATATTTCATTGGAATTTATTATTGAAAACTATTTTATTGGAATACTTTTCAGAATTAATAAGGATGATAATAGTTGGAGGGAAATTGGTCAAAATAAATTTCTTAATAAACTCACGGATTTCATTTCCAAAAACAAGGACTTCATTGAATTTGGAAATACTGCTAATTCTGAATTATTATTTACAAATGATGCATTAAATCATCAATATTGGAACGCCCAAATTAAAAAAAATACACCACTTGAAATAGGTGAAAACATTAAAAAGGAGTTTGATAGTTTTGAGTTATACCATTCTTATCGATACTCGGCCTACTTTACGAGATATATGGTTTATTCTCCTGAGGCTTCATCACTCAGGAAATTTGAGGAAGAAGGACAAATAAAACCATTAGGCGCACGAGGTGAAGGGTTATTCAGTCTTATTAAATCTATGGCTAAAGATAACGGAAGCCTTGAGCAGATTAAAGAACATCTGGACCTGATAGATTGGTATGAAGATTTTGTTATTCCAAAAGATCTGATGTCGAATGAATACAGGATAAGTATTAAGGACCGCTTCATCAATTCAGATCTGAAATACCTCGACCAGCGCAGTGCAAATGAGGGTTTCCTGTTTTTATTGTTTTATATCGTTTTATTTTCGAGCAAGAAGACACCGCAGTTTTTTGCCATTGACAATATTGAGGCTTCATTCAACCCCAAGCTCTGCGCAAAATTGATCAGTACGCTTGTTGAGTTGGCTAAGAAAAATGATAAGCAGGTACTGATGACCACGCACAATCCTGCAACGCTTGACGGGCTGAATTTGAATGACCCTGAACAGAGATTGTTTGTGGTAGAAAGAAACATTGATGGGCATACTATTGCTACCCGGATTACCGAAAAACCCAAACTAGATTCCCCAATGAAATTATCAGAAATGTGGACAAAAGGATTCCTTGGCGGATTGCCTGAAAATTTTTAAACAACATGACATTTGGTTTAATTACAGAAGGCCCAACAGATCAGGTAGTTTTAAGAAATATTCTGGGAAGGTATTTCAAACCTCCTGTTTATATACGGCCTGTTCAACCCAATATTGATTCTACCGATGAGGTGGACCATTTTGGTAGTTGGGTAAAGGTGTTGGGTTATTGCAAATCTGCCGACATGAAAACTGCTTTGAAGTTTTTTGATTATGTAATTATCCAATTGGATACTGATGTTTGTGAAGAATATGGAGTTCAGAAACGGGAAGGAGATAGAGTCATTACCGATGATGAAATCGTTGAAAGAACAAAGACAGTGATTGTTGCGCATATCGGGACTGACCTATATGATCAATTCAATCAAAAAATTGTCTTTGCCATTAGCCATGATTCTATTGAATGCTGGCTCTTGCCGCTTTATTTCTCTAATAATAATCGCACAAAAACATTTAATTGCTGCGATACATTAAACCAGGAATTGAGAAAAAGAGGTTTTACAATTGATTGCAATAAAAAAAGAGCTTTAGAATTCCAGAAAATTTGTAAAGAAATAAAAAATAAGGCAATAGTAGAAAACATATCCACCCATAACAATAGTTTCAATCAGTTCATTCAGAAATTAGCTACTTTATAAAACACAAAACATCCATAATGAACAAAGGACCAATATCTCAATTTATTGAGCATCACTACCGACATTTCAATGCTGCGGCGCTGGTAGATGCTGCCAAAGGCTACGAAACACACCTGCTGGAAGGTGGAAAAATGCTGGTATCGCTGGCTGGCGCCATGAGTACAGCCGAGCTGGGTATTTCATTTGCCGAAATGATTCGTGCCGGCAAAGTAGATATCATCAGTTGCACAGGCGCTAACCTCGAAGAGGACATTATGAACCTTGTAGCGCATACCCACTACAAGCGTGTGCCCAACTACCGCGACCTTACGCCTACCGAAGAATATGCTTTGCTGGAGCAGGGTTTCAACAGGGTAACCGATACCTGCATACCTGAAGAAGAGGCATTCCGTCGTATTCAGCGCCACATCTTCAAAATATGGAAAGATGCCCAGGATAAAGGAGAGCGTTATTTCCCGCATGAGTATATGTATAAGCTGTTGCTGAGCGAGGTGATGAAGCCTGACTATGAAATAGACCCTAAGCATAGCTGGATGATAGCTGCCGCCGAAAGGAATATACCGATCATTGTACCGGGATGGGAAGACAGCACGATGGGCAACATTTTTGCTTCTTATTGCATCAAGGGCGAGCTGGTTCCGTCTACCATGAAGAGCGGTATAGAATACATGATGTGGCTTACTGAGTGGTATCGCAAAAACTCATCGGGCAAGGGTGTAGGCTTCTTCCAGATAGGTGGCGGTATTGCAGGCGACTTCCCGATATGTGTAGTGCCTATGATGTACCAGGACCTGGAGTGGCATGATGTGCCTTTCTGGAGTTACTTCTGCCAGATCAGCGACAGTACTACATCTTATGGATCTTACAGCGGAGCGGTGCCTAACGAAAAAATAACATGGGGCAAGCTCGATATACACACGCCTAAGTTCATAGTTGAGAGTGATGCTACCATTGTAGCCCCACTGATATTTGCCTATTTATTGGGTTGGTAAGTGAAGTAATATCCTACTAAAATAACAGCCGTCTTTTGAAGCAATTCAAAGACGGCTGTTTAAATAAAGAGGCATATTGAATCTCACCCTGCCAGAATTTAGATGTTGCTGTTTTTGTGTAGCTGGCATTTAGTTTATAATCTCTGTTCCAATGTTTCCTCATACAATCGTAGTATGATTTAGGAACGAAGAAAATAGCTCCCACCATCTTACTCGTTCTATTACCTCGTTCATAATCATTTTTATTTGTCTCGGTGCGTTCCATTTTTATTTTGTTGCAAAAGTCTTTATCCCGAAAGCTTTCAGGACGCAGATAGAGCTGCGCTCGTGCCCTTGCGGGCATGCCTCATAAAACATGCCTTCGCTAAAGCTATGGCAGTTAATAACATGCCTTCGCTAAAGCTATGGCAGTTAATAAAAGAAATATAACTTCGCAATATGGTGGAACATATTTCATCAACGTTCCTTATATTCGCAAAGAATCGAACTGTATAATGAAGAAAATCATTTTGTTGCTGCTTGTGTCTGGCGGCTTTTGTGCATCTGGTAAAGCACCTGAGGAAACCACTGATCTGATCCGAAAATCGCCAACTGTTTTTGCCCCACGGTCGTCAAGAAGCATTGACGAAACCAGTGTTCACTTCTTTTACGATATAGACCTCGGTTATTCGGGTATGTCGGCTACCGGACCATATGCGTTTCACCAGGGCGCCTTCCTGTATGGAGGCGATATTGGTATCAGGTTCAATGTGAACTCGAAAAATGCCGCCACGGCAAATCATGTATCAATAGCCGTTGGTGGCTATCAGGCCAACCAAAAGAGCTTTCATTCAAGTACCCTCCGGGCACAGATATCTTATACCCATTTTGGGTGCCTGAGTGGCAGCGATGTTTCCGGTCTGTATTGGCAAATCGGGATATTACCTACTTATCTATATACAGTAACGGATAAAAACAGCAATGATTATTCAAATCATGCTAACCGTTTATTCTTTGAACCGATGGTGTCTTTTGGCTTCCATACGCTCTTCACAATGGTTAGCCGGCACACAAGGAATGAGCTAGGTGGAGGGCGCGTGTTTGTGGGACCTTTCTTAAGTTACGGCATTGGTAATTTGTCGAAGGATGCGGGAGAAACTATCAATCCGGGGTACAAAATTGGAGTGAAGTGGTCTTATGTGTTTTAGGCCAGTTCTTCGACTGATCATGTTCATCACGCACAACCTTATGCCATGTCATCGCATTGCGAGTGGTGTGGAATTTCCATAATTTTTCTAGCTAATTCAATGAAATTTCAGAGCACTGATGCAGGTAGCCCCTGAAAAAGGAGTTGCATGAGTGGCAACCAAATCGCGAAATGAGTATTTCATTGTAGCTATGCGCACGTGCGTTACAAACGCACTGCCGGCGCATTCTCGTTATAAACGAGAACGGGTTTTACGAGAACAAGTAGGCCTTTTTGCATTTTAAACAATGAAGGAGAGGGGTTCGATTCCCGTACATGCTACAAAAAAGGAATCCCAAAGGGTTCCTTTTGTGTGGGTGTGTCAGGCATGGATATAAGCTATAGGGTGAAAGTCCCGAGTACGCTTTACAGTAGGGAGTATTAACCAATGGCAAGGGTGTCCACCGCGAGGAGGAATCTGAAAGAAGCTGGCGGTCCCGTAAGCATACGGGATTCGGGCCAACGAACAGGAATTGCATAAAAGGCGGGTTTACAAGGGTGATGTTGCACATGAAACAGAAGCCCGATACTGTACGAATGTAAACACGTAAATGCAGCGGCTACATGAACGGAAAGCGTATATCGTTACCCTGAGAGATCTGCGTGTAATGTTGGCGGCACTATGAGAGAGTGGTAAAGCGGCAAACTGGTGGCAGAGTTAAAGATGTCATCGGGTACTGGCAGAACTGCCGAGGTCATAGTAAGCGGACAACGAGACGTCATTAGATAGTCGTGAAGAACCTCAACGAAGCTGAAGGACTGAATGTTAGAATAAGACGAAGGCATCAGGCGTTTATTGCTTGATGAAGAAGCCGAACCTCATTAGAGAACTACTTGCCTGAAGGCAGGCTGGAAGCTGAGAATACATGGCAAGAGGAGCTGAGTTAAGCAGTGCAACAATCAACCGAGACCGTCCTGTAGAAACAACAGCAACCATTATTCTAACAAACCGCCGTATGCCGAACGGCACGTACGGTGGTGTGAGAGGACGGTGAGGGAAATAATCCCTCACCTCCTACTCGATTAAATAAAAATTGTTGATTGGCCTGAGTTTATTTTACCCTGTTATTAAGTATCCTGTATTTAAATTATGTTTGTGCTACTAAAGAAAAGTTATGAATAAGTATATCAGAATTTGTCTGTTTTTGTCCGTTATTTTGGTTGTTTCATGGGACAATCCATATCATAAAAAGCAATTTACCATGGCTGAGGCAACAACAGGTTTGTCCGGCCCACTGGCTCCTAAAGGTATAAAAGGTGCATCCTGGCAGCCGGGAACAGATAACTTCTGGCAAACCGATCAGAAAAATGCAACTCCCGATGCATGGACTGTGACAGATTGTACTAACGAGGGTAAACAAATTACGGTATTTGGTATTCCTCAGGGCGGTAAAAATGGCACTTCAATTACTGTGCCATCTATAAAATGGCTGGATAAAAATACTGCCTGGTATATGATTGGCAAGGATGTAATGCTGGCAACACTCAATGGAGTTAATATGAGTTGGAGTACTGCAAAATTGATGACAGTACCTGCAGATGCCGACCATGTAACCATTGATAAGAGTCATAGAATTGCCTATACTATTCAGAATAATTTATGGCTGTGGGATGCAGAGAAAGGAAGTTTGCAGGTTACAGCAGAAACTAATAAAGATGTGGTTTGCGGACAGTCTGTTCACCGCGATGAATTTGGAATTGACGGTGGTATTTTCTTTTCACCCAAAGGGAATTATCTGGCTTATTACAGAATGGATCAATCAATGGTTAAGGATTATCCGGTGATTAACTGGGATGTAACTCCTGCCCTGTCTGAAAATGTAAAATATCCAATGGCGGGTGGGGTATCTCATGAAGTAACACTGTGCGTTTTCGATCCTGCGACCGGCAAAACTGTAACTATGCATACCGGGGATGGACAGAAAGATCATTATCTTACTTCTGTAACCTGGAGCCCTGATGAGAAAAATATCTTCATTGCAACTTTGAACCGTGGGCAAAACCACCTTTGGTTAAACAAATATGTGGCTGCAACAGGAGAGAAGGTTAAAACCTTGTTTGAAGAAACCAACCCAAAGTATGTTCATCCTATGCATTCGCTCACATTTATCCCCTGGATGGATAATAAATTTGTGTGGTGGAGTGAGCGCGACGGCTTTGACCATCTTTATCTGTATACTACCGACGGAATATTTGTGAGGCAGATTACAAGTGGTAAGTGGCTGGTGAATGAAATAGCAGGTTTGAATACCGCCTCAAGAAAATTAATTATTACGGCAACAAAAGAATCTCCTGTTGAAAAGCATAGTTATTCGGTAGGTATTGATGATGGCAGCCTGGAAAGAATAGATAAAGAGCCGGGTATGCATAATGTACTTTGCAGCCAGGATGGTAAGTATATTTTCGATGCATTTACAGGCGCCGGAAACCCCAGGACAAGCTGTTTGAGGTCTACTTCAAACACGACTCCTTATACCAAAATACTGGTTAAGTCTGATGATCCTCTGGCAGGTTACGACCGGCCCAAGATAAAGGATGTGACTATTATGGCAGCCGATGGTGTTACTGCCCTCTTTGGTAAGCTGATCTTGCCAACCAATTTCGATCCGGAGAGAAAATACCCGGTTATTGTGTACCTCTATAACGGTCCAGGTGTTCAGTTGATACATAACTCCTTTCCCGAAAGCGGCAATCTATGGTATGAGTATATGGCACAGCATGGCTATATCGTGTTTACAATGGATGGTCGCGGAAGTTCTAACCGTGGCCAGGCATTCGAGCAGGCCACGTTCCGGAAATTGGGTGAGGTGGAAATGGAAGATCAGTTGAAAGGCGTTGACTACCTGAAATCATTGCCCTACGTTGATGCCAAGAGAATGGGTGTGCATGGCTGGAGCTATGGCGGATTTATGACCACCTCGCTTATGATCAAACATCCGGGCGTTTTTAAATGCGCCGTTGCAGGTGGTCCGGTTATGGACTGGAAAATGTACGAGGTAATGTATACCGAGCGGTATATGGATAGCCCGCAGGATAATCCTGCCGGATATGAAAATGCAAACCTGCTGGATAAAGTGAAAAACCTGAAAGGAAAACTGTTGCTGATACATGGCACACAGGATGCAACTGTTGTTTGGCAGCACAGCATCAATTTTGTGAAAAAATGCGTAGATGAGGGTGTTCAGGTCGATTACTTTATGTATCCCGGTTACGAGCACAACGTAAGAGGCAAGGACAGAGTACACCTCATGCAGAAGATCACCGATTACTTTGATGATTATCTGAAACCGGTTAGTCACTAATACAAAGTCTTGGTTTAGAATTATAATTGAACCTGTGGTAGTCAGCTATCACAGGTTTGCTTTTTTAATGGGCAGAAATGGGAACAAGATTTTGGTGCTGGCTTAGGTAAGATAAACGGTTCAGAGGCCAGGAGGTTTGTGAAATGGTAGCTGCATCAGGTTGGGTTTGAATGTACTTCGACCCTTATTACCTCCAACAGTGCCGGACAATCTTATTTTTATGTAATTTTATTTAAATATTCCACCTTATGAAAATCGCATTTCTTTCAATTATCTTTTTATTCAGCGCAAAAGCCTTTGCCCAGGCACCTGCTATACAATGGCAAAGGTCGTTAGGTGGCAGCGGGGACGACGAAGCATATTCCATCCAACTAACAACTGATGGAGGTTATATTGTTGCTGGTAAAAGCCATTCAAACGATAGTGAAGTTTCAGGTAATCATGGCGGCTACGATTATTGGGTAGTTAAATTGAACAATACAGGCACAATTCAATGGCAAAAGTCTTTAGGGGGTAGTTCAGACGATGGGGCATATTCGATTCAGCAAACATCTGATGGTGGTTACATTGTCGCAGGTTATAGCTTGTCAAATGATGCTGAAGTTTCAGGCAATCATGGAACACAAGACTATTGGATAGTAAAATTAAACGATACAGGGGCTGTACAATGGCAAAAGTGCTTAGGGGGCAGTAGTTTGGATGGGGCTAAATCTATACAACAAACTACAGATGGTGGCTATATTGTTGCCGGAGGTAGTAGTTCAAATGATAGTGAAGTTTCAGGGAATCATGGAGCTAACGATCTTTGGGTAGTAAAATTAAATGATACCGGGGCTATACAATGGCAAAAGTGCTTAGGGGGCAGTAGTTTTGACGATGCTGAATCCATTCAGCAAACAGCAGATGGAGGTTATATTGTTGCTGGAATAAGTCAATCAAATGATAGTGAAATATCCGGGAATCATGGACTCGATGATTATTGGGTAGCAAAACTGAATGATACCGGTGCATTACAGTGGCAAAGATCTTTGGGTGGTAGCGCAAATGATTGGGCTTATTCAATTCGCCAAACATCAGATGGAGGATACATTGTTGCTGGTAAAAGCTATTCAAACGATAGTGATGTTTCCGGGAATTTTGGAAGCTGGGATTATTGGGTAGTAAAATTAAATGATACCGGGGCAATACAATGGCAAAAGTGCTTAGGGGGCAGTGGGATTGACCAGGCGTATTCTATACAACAAACATCAGACGGAGGTTACATAGTTGCAGGATCCAGCGCTTCAAATGACAGTGAAGTATCAGGCAATCGTGGCGGCAGTGATTATTGGATAGTGAAGCTGAATGATACAGGCGCCATACAATGGCAAAAATCATTAGGCGGTAGTGGGCTTGATCAGGCCAATTGTATACAGCAGACACCGGGTGGATACATAGTTGCCGGATTGTCTAACTCCAATGATAGTGATGTATCGGGGAACCATGGCGGCGCAGACTACTGGGTTGTAAAATTAACTTGCGGCCTTAATGCAGGTACCATAACCGGGAACAATTTCCTGTTTTGTACAGATACCGCTACGCTGCATGAGACAGTATCAGGTGGTATCTGGAGTATGAGCAATGGTTTTGCAACTATTTCTGCTAGTGGTTTGGTTACTTTTACCGGCGGGTTTGAATACGATACTGCAATATACACAGTGAGTAACACGTGCGGGACCGTTTCGGCCAGATTTTCAATGCATACTTTTTGCGAGTTCGCTGTTCACCCGGTAAATAATACCACAACTATATCCATTACTCCCAACCCCACCACCGGCAGCATTACCATAACCGGCGCAATAAATGTTAACATCAAAATCTACAACACTTTAGGCCAGTTAATAAACCAAGTCAATAGCACAGATCATTGCTCCCTCTCAGCGTTTCCGGTAGGGTTGTATTTGGTTCGGGTGTTTAATGAACAGGGAGTGCTGATTAAACAAGATAAGATTATTAAGAAGTAATACCCATTTAATAAAAACTAGTTCAGATTAGTGGCAATTCTACACTAAGTGAGGTCTTGAATAAAAAGAGGCCAATTACTTTTGACTTCGCAAAAAGGCTCCATGAAAAAATACATCTGGATGGTAATCTGATCTTTGAAATAGCATAAAAGAAATAGTTATTTTCCAGGGTAAAGCACCTTCTTCAGGCTATCTATTTTCATGTCGAAACTGATCCCATCGGCTGGCACCTTATTGTCATTAGGGTCATTTAGCGAAATGACAAATGTTGCTTTAGAAAGAGACATTTCTGGTCCCAGAACCCGTGATAGCATCATACCGGTTCTGATGGCAGCATATTGCATTTTGTCGTTGTCCTTACTGTTATAAAGACCTGTATTTACAATAATGATGCTGGCCTTCGAATAATCTTCATCCTGTAGTATATGAACGGAAATAGTTTTTGGAACAATCTGTCCCTTAAGCACGCTGTCTTCAATTTGTGCTACCTGTGCTACATTGATTTTTATCTGCTCTTTCAATCCGCATGATGCAGAGAACAACATAATTGGCAGAAATGCGAATAGACTCAGGTTTCTCATAAAAAAAATATTATTTATCAAATGTAAACAGAAACTGCAATTATTTTATCCCCAATACATCTTGCATGGTATAAATTCCCTTTTTGCCATTAATATATTCAGCAGCCATAATTGCCCCTAATGCAAAACCATCGCGACTATGTGCCGTATGGATAATATCAATATTGTCGATAGGAGAGGAATAAGTAATTTTATGCGTACCTGGTACGTTTTCTGTCCTATGTGCAGTTATAGGCAGCGTGTTGGATGCATCAGTGGGAGCTAGTTGCCATTGTTTTAGGTTGGTGATCCGCTCAAGAATTTGCTCCGCAATAGTAATGGCAGTGCCGCTAGGTGCATCTTTCTTTTGAGTATGGTGGGTTTCTACAATAGAGGCATTGTACTCGCCCCTGCCGTTCATTAAAGTGGCCAATAGTTTATTTACTTCAAAAAAAATATTCACACCGATACTAAAATTGGAGGCGTGCAGAAAAGCTACGTTATGATGGTTGGCGGCATGAATGGCCTCATTGATGGTTTCATTCCACCCGGTTGTGCCGCTAACCACACTAATGCCACAGGAAAGGCACTGCAATACATTTTCCTTAGCCGATTCAGGTCGGGTAAATTCTATAGCTACATCGGCCATTTTAAGGTGCGCTGCATCAAGTTCATGCCGGTTGGTCGTGCTAATTCTCAGCACAATTTCATGACCGCGCTGCACAGCGAGGCGCTCAATAGTTTGTCCCATTTTCCCATAACCAATCAATGCTATTTTCATTCAAATCAGAAGTTTAAAACTTTACGAAGGTAAGGAGTTGCAGTTTTATATTTTCATGATTGCTTTTGTCCGTTGTGGTTATAATTCATCAGTATTTTAATCCCGGCTTTACTCTATTTCAAGTGGCTACAATTTTATATTCTGCGCCGCGATCCATCCGCTGCTCCAGGCATGCTGAAAATTATAGCCACCGGTAATACCATCCACATCAAGTATTTCGCCTGCAAAAAACAGCCCCGGCACTTTACGGCTCTGCATGGTCTGAGGATCTGCTTCGGTTAACGTTACGCCGCCACAGGTCACAAACTCCTCTTTAAAAGTTGTTTTCCCTTTAATAGGGTAGAGGTCCCTGAGCAAATGCTCGGTTAGCTTATTCTGGGCCGTTGCAGCCAGGTCTCCCCATCTGGTCTCCTCTTTTATACCGCATTGCAGCAGCAGGTATTCCCATATCCTTTTCGGCAGATTGAATGGGTTTTTGTTATGCACCAATTGCTTGCCGCATTCCTTTCGCTGGTATAAATAAATTTCTTTCAGGTCGGCATCAGTTTTGTCATTCAGCCAGTTGATAACTATCTGAAAGTCATAGTTCCTGTCGGCCAGTTCCCGTGCTCCTATTGCCGACGTTTTAAGCACCGCCGGGCCGCTCATGCCCCAGTGAGTTATAAGTACAGGGCCATTTGAGGAGATTTTCGAACCGGCAATTTTGATCGTCACTTCCGGCACACTTACCCCCATCAGTTCAGTTATAGGGTGCTTGGGTATGTTGAACGTAAATAGCGAAGGGACAGGCGATTGAATAGTATGCCCCAGGTCCTCAATCCATTTATACTGTTCCCGTTTAGGAAACCCACCGGTAGTTATCAAAACCCGGTCGGCTACATAAACCGATTTATCTGCAAAATGAATTATAAACCTGGATTGTCCATCTGTTACCTCATGTTCAATTTTCTCCACCGGTTTATAATAGTAAACCTGAACCTTATGCTGCATCATCTGCTGCCATATGCAATCAATCACCGATTGCGAATTATCGCTTACCGGGAACATCCTGCCATCATCCTCAGTTTTCAGTTTCACGCCCCTGCTTTCAAACCATTCAATTGTCTTCTGTGGCGGGAATTGGTACAGCGATTTTTTAAGCAACTGCTTGCCCCTGGGATAGCACGCTATCAGCTCAGCGATCTCACTGCACTCATGTGTAACATTGCATCTCCCGCCACCAGAGGCTTTTACTTTCTGCAATGCCTTGCCTGTTTTTTCAAACACAGCCACCTCATCCCCTTCCTTAAACGGGATATTGGCAGCAGCAAAACAACCTGCGGCACCTGCACCTATTATGGCTATCTTCATTATTTTTTGGAAAGGGGGGATTTTCGTTATTAATAAGGCGAAGGTAAATCGATTTTTTAATGAATCTCAGGTTGCTTGATTTAAGCTGATTATGCCGAAAATTTCTGGTGTGAAAACGGAAAATGTTTTAATTTCAATTAGCAATTGCTTTCCCCTTTTCATTTATGTTATCAAATAAAGCCATCATTCTGTTTTTTGCGTTTTTATTTTGTGTTTGTAGCTGTCAGACAAATACGAAGGAGATTAAATCGGTTGTTTCAGATTCGGTTACCGTTAATAATTCACGCGAAATCTATAAATATCAAAACATTAGGGAGTGCATGCCGCACGATTCAATTATTAAACGGAAAAACACTTTTGTAAAATACGTTTTGGTTGATAGAGGTTTCGATGTAAGTATTGGCTGCAACGGCTGGCAAAAAACACTTGGATACAGATTTAATTGCAATGTGGCTGCAGTATATATACCTATATATGATTGGTCATCTGATCAAATAATTGCTTTGCAACGGGGATGTGGTAGTGGTTGCAGAATGTCAATATACTATCTGGTTAACTCAGATTCTGTTTATGAGCGGATGAATGTATTGGCCTATGATGAAAAAAGGAACCTAATTGCCTATTACGAATATCCTGATTTTATTATTGAAAATATCGTCAATTGCCGTAAAAAAAACTATTTTATTAAAGACACTCCGGCTTGTGCTATTTCGGCACTCTGTTTTAATCAAACCAAATTTAGTGGCTCGCATGTCAATGTAAACATGATTGTGCAATGGAAGGGAAGTGAAAGAACAATAAGAAAAACTTTTCAGATACCTTATGGACTTTAAAGGCCAGTCAATTTACCGTAATGGCAACAAGTATGTTTAGATCAGAAAGCATTACCCCAAACAAAACACACAAGTAAATTCCCGCTACCTAATTCCAATCAACCAGAATAAATATGGCAGCATGAATATTCAAATAATTCATGCTGCCAGTTAAATATAGTTACATAACTCTTTTTAAACTATAAAAAGGCATTATTACATATGCACCTACCCACAAAACAAAGCATAGCATAGCATAGGAATACAAAACAACTAATCAACCTACCAACTAATCAACTTATCAACTTATCAACTTATCAACCAATCAACTAATCAACTAATCAACTAATCAACTAATCAACCATTACCCACTTTCTCCTGCGCCTCTACTACCGCCAGGGCTATGATGTTTACTATCTGCCTTACGCTACTGCCCAGTTGCAACACATAGACCGGTTTCTTAAGGCCAAGTAATATCGGCCCTACCGCTTCCGATCCGCCCACTTCCTGCAACATGTGATAAGCTATATTGCCTGCTGCCAGGTTGGGGAATATCAACACATTAGGGTCGCCATTCACAAGGTCAGAGAAAGGGTAATTTTCTTTGAGCAGATCTTTGTTGAAGGCCACACCCACCTGCACCTCGCCATCTATCACCATGTCCGGGTGCATCTTTTTAATGCGCTCTGTCGCATTGCGCACGCGCTCCGACTCCGGCGACATACTACTTCCAAAGTTGGAATAAGACAGCATGGCTATACGTGGCTTGATGTTAAACCTGTTCACCACATTGGCGGTAAGCAGCGTGATGTCTATCAGTTCATCCTCCGTTGGGTTGAAATTAAGTGTAGTATCGGCAAAGAACAACGGTCCTTTTTTGGTGAGCATGATATACATACCAGCAACACGCTTTACGCCCTCCTGCATGCCAATTATCTCCAGTGCTGGCCTTATGGTGTCCGGGTATTTTCTGGTAAGGCCCGATATCATGGCATCAGCTTCACCGCTGTTCACCATCATGCAGCCAAAATAGGTACGTTCTTTCATGGCTTTTTTAGCCTCATAAAGATTATACCCACGGCGTTTGCGTTTCTCAAAAAACAGCTCGCCATATTCGTGGCGTTTGGTTTCTGATTCATCGCTCTTCGGATCAATTATTTCCACATCAGCCAGATGCAGGTTGTTTTCGGCTATCAAAGCCCTGATATTCGCCTCATTACCCAGTAGTATAGGTATGATCATACCATCATCCTTGGCTATCTGGGCTGCCTTGAGTATCTTAATATTCTCTGCCTCAGCAAATACCACACGTTTGGGGGTCTGCTTTGCTTTATTGGTAATGTATCTCAGTATCTGGTCATCAGAGCCTAACCTTTTATACAACTCCCCTTCATAGGCTGCCCAGTCTTTAATAGGTTTTTTGGCCACGCCGCTATCCATTGCTGCCCTGGCTACTGCTGTAGATACCTTAACCAGCAAACGAGGGTCCATTGGTTTAGGTATTATGTAGGTAGGGCCATATTGCAGGCTTACATTATCATAGGCTACGTTCACAATATCTGGCACAGGTTCTTTGGCCAGTGCGGCCAGCGCCTTCACTGCGGCCAGTTTCATTTCTTCGTTAATGCTGCCTGCTCTCACATCCAGCGCCCCTCTGAAGATATAAGGGAACCCAAGCACATTATTTACCTGGTTAGGGTAGTCGCTTCTGCCGGTTGCCATAATCACATCTGGTCTGGCTGCCAGTGCATCATCATAGGTTATTTCCGGATCAGGATTGGCCAATGCAAATACTATGGGTTTTTGACCCATTTGTTTCAGCATATCCTGAGATACCACATTTCCTTTCGATAATCCTATGAAAACATCGGCTCCTTTCATGGCTTCATGAAGGTCTATCGGCTCCATATCCTGTGCAAACATTTTTTTATGTTCATCCAGGTCTTTACGCCCTTTCACAATCAGGCCCTTGCTGTCAAACATATACATGTTGGCTACATTGGCGCCCAGCGCCAGGTATATTTTGCAGCAGGAAATGGCCGATGCCCCGGCGCCGCTGATTACGATTTTTACATCGCCGAAATTCTTACCCACCAGGTCAAGTGCATTGAGCAATGCGGCTCCCGATATTATTGCGGTACCATGCTGGTCATCATGCATGATGGGTATGCTCAGTTCTTTCTTGAGTCTTGTTTCAATTTCAAAACATTCCGGAGATTTGATATCCTCAAGGTTTATCCCGCCAAAAGTGGGCTCAAGTGCTTTTACAACCGTAATAAATTCTTCGATATTCCTGGAATTCAGTTCAATATCAAAAACATCAATATCTGCATATATCTTAAAGAGCAATCCTTTCCCTTCCATTACAGGCTTGGATGCCAATGGCCCAATATCTCCCAACCCGAGTACGGCCGTTCCGTTCGAAATCACCGCTACCAGGTTGCCCTTGGCTGTATATCGGTACACATCCTCCGGGTTTGCATGTATGTCCATGCAGGGAACAGCTACTCCCGGTGAATACGCTAACGCAAGGTCTCTCTGTGTTTTTGTTTCTTTGGTTGGAACTACCTCTATTTTACCGGGTCGCCCCTTTTCATGATATTCCAATGCATCTTCATTCCTGATCAATTGTGACATATACAGATCGTTTTGAGCTGCCGAAGTTACGAATTAGGCTAACAAATTTTTATGATTAAGGTTGGCTTGATAATTCTTCGTTCCTTACCTGAAATTGCATAGTGTTATTTTTTCGACTCGTTATATCTATTTTAATATGTTTGAAAATAAATTTTCAGGTTGACCAAAGATTTTCATTGAAATGATCGTCTATATGTATAGGCAGAGCAAACCGCTATCTTTTATTTAGCCGAAGGCTGTTTGAATGGTACTGTTTTCTGAGTGAATGAAAATTAATGCAAAATTAATTTTGTATAGCTAAATAAATTATATTCAAATAGATACCCCGTTTTGCAGAATTTGGCATGAATTGATTAAATTTGCTCCCCTATAAGTTTTTGAGCTGTAATTTTTTTTAAAAATTTCAGTGCAGTATTTAGGAGGTATTTGATTAATTTATTTTTAATCAATAATTTATAAGTGTAAAAATAAAAAATACAAAACATGAAAAGAAGTTTTTACTTATCCAGTTTATTGATCGGGTGCTTTTTATTGTTATCTTCAGTAGTAAAGGCAACTGATTTTCCGCCACTGATAACTACAAATCCGACTAACGATACCGTTTGTTCGGGTACAATAGCTGTTTTCCATGTCGATGGTTTGGACACTACTGCTTCTCCTACCGCGGTTCACATTAGGTGGCAGGTTTCTGCAAATAGTGGATCAACATGGGCCAGCCTTACAAATGGCGGCGCTTATGCCGGAACAGATTCTACTTATTTTCAGGTTACCGCATCTATGTCTTTGAATGGCAGGTGGTACAGGGCTATTCTCACAGATAGCGTTGGCTCTGATACCTCATTATATGCTAGTCTCAAGGTTGATACCACGCTGCCTTGCACCATTTCAGGGCCTGTTGCAGTTTGTGTCGGATCAAGCATCACTTTGACATCCAGTGTTCCTGCTGGTGTTTGGTTTGCATTAAACGATACTGCTACAGTTACTCCTCTTGGAATTACTACTGGTGTCTATGCTGGACTTGACACCATTGTTTATGCTATATATAATACCTGTCCTGGTATTTCTACCGACTCGGTTTTCCTTACTGTAAATGCTTTGCCGGCCACAGGTACTATTTCTGGCCCGGCTACTGTGTGTAAGGCTTCTGTAATTACATTAACTAATCCGGTTGCCGGCGGTGTATGGAGTGTTTTGCATTCTGGTGTAGATACTATTTCTGCTTCAGGTGATGTTTATGCGGTTGGTCAGGGTTTTGATACAATCAGGTATACTACTACTACCGGTTTGTGTAATGCGTTTACTACTCACGCCATAAGGGTTGATACTATAGTAATTGCCCTTCCTGTTACTGGTCCATCGGTTACATGTGTTGGCAATAATATTACACTGTCAGATGTTAATGTACTGGGTACATGGATATGGAGTGCCAGCAATACACATGGTACTGTTTATTCCAATGGTGTATTCCATGGTAATACATATGGTATAGATACTATTACCTACAGCTTCACTAATACTTGTAATTCTGTCACCTCAACCTTTAATGTACAGGTGGACAGTTTGTTGTATCCCGGCATTATTTCTGGTCCTGTTAATGTATGTGCTGGTTCCTTGATTCATCTTACCGAAACTATAACTGGTGGCATTTGGATGAGCAGCAATTCACTTTTGGCTATTGTTAATTCTGCCGGTGATGTTACCGGAGTTGCACAAGGTTCTCCTGTTATTTCTTATCTGGTTTCTAATGGCTGCGGTGGTGTAGCTGCTACTCATACAGTTAACGTTTCAAGAGAAGCCAGTGTTATTACTGGTGGCGATAGTGTTGGCATTGGCGCTACTTTGGCTCTTTCCGATTCGGCTATTGGTGGTACCTGGAGTGTTCTCAATACTTCTATTGCTACTATCGGTACATCTGGTGTTGTTACCGGTGTGAGTACCGGTACTACAACGGTATCTTATACTGTTACCAACAGTTGTGGCACAACTGTTGCTACCATGCTGCTTCATGTTGGTCCTACGCCATTTGTAAGTGCCATTCTCGGAGTTGATTCGGTATGTCTGGGCTCTACAATTAGTTTAAGCGATACTACTCTGGGCGGAACCTGGCATAGCAGTGCTGATACCGTTGCTACGGTAAGTACATCAGGTGTGGTTACCGGTGTTGCTTTCGGAGCTGCTGATATCTCTTACTCTTATCACAATGCTTTTGGTAGTACCACAGTCATTAAGTCAATATTTGTAAACCAGCCTCCTGTTGTCGCAGTTAATGGTCCAAATATTATTTCTCTGGGTGGTAACTACTTCTTGTTTGGTTACCCATGGGGCGGCACATGGACTGCATCAAATTCTATTATGGGTTTGATTGTAAGTACTGATAATCTTCCTGATACCGGTATCATTATTGCTCCGGGCGATACGCTACATCATAAGATGGTAACTTATGCTTCATTCGTGGTTGGACGGCATGGTTCGGATACGCTGACCTATACTGTAACTAATAGCTGTGGTACAAGGCATGCTACTTACGTAATATCTCTGCCGGATGGTGGTGGTGTTTCAACAACCGAAATTTTTGCTAATGATGAGTCATTGAACGTTTATCCTAATCCTAATACAGGTGAATTTACTTTGAATCTGATTTCCGGTAAAACTGAAGATGTAATGGTAACAATTTCAAATGTTGTTGGCGAAAAAGTCAGAGACTTGAATATAGCTACTAACAAACAATTTAATGTTAAGTTGGATCAGCCTGCAGGTTTATATATTATATCTGCAGTTACCGCAAGTGGAGCTAAGTACACTTCAAAAATTGTTGTTTCGAAATAATATTTAATTGAACATGTATTGGATGAGGGTTGGCGCTTTGCCGACCCATTTTCATATAAACATAATGATATTATACTTCAAGCGGCATAGTTTAGTGCATTTTGTGTATCAAAGAACTGGAACTTTAGGCTAAGCAGACTTTTAATATCGTCTTTATATTTTTGATTTATCGTTGTCTGAAAGAAGGTGGTTATGGCTTGATGGAATTT
>CAIUZK010000016.1 GCA_903903635.1 uncultured Bacteroidota bacterium | reverse complement strand
TTTTTTTCAGTCAACCGGGGAAATCTTTGGACTCCATTCCGAGAATTCAGCACCGTTCCTACTGTCAGCGCGAAAAGCGGTACAGCGCTGGAACTACATTAATTCATCGAACTCACGTATATTAAGCAACAAAAACTATGCCAAAATAGCAAATATTTATATTTTTAAAAAATATACTATGATTTCTGAACTAAAATCTATGGAAGTTTAATCATCCGCAGTATTATTAATTTCAGGCAATTTCCAATACAAAAACACACAGTTTTATTGCATATAAATATATATTATTTAAAGTAAAACTCAGGCAAAATTCAAAAAAAATTAAGTAAATCAGGCAAAATTGATTAAAAATAGCTTTAAAATTTACCAAATTAAATGATTTCGCATTTTGGGTTTTATGATTACTTTTGCAGTCCAAATTAAAACAAGACTTACATGGCTACAACAGCAGATATGCGTAACGGTCTGATCATTAAACTTGATGGCAGCCTTTACTCAGTAGTAGAATTCGGACAGAACAAGACAGCTCGTGCAGCAGCAAAAGTATGGGCCAAATTAAAAGGTGTTGACAACAACCGATCTATAGAACATACCTGGAACTCAGGCGACAATATTTTCCCTATTCGTGTTGAAAAGCGTGCTTACCAATACCTTTATAAAGATGATACCGGCTTCAACCTTATGGATAATAATTCTTTTGAGCAGATTGTAGTAGGCGAAAACCTAATCGAGCATCCTGAGTTATTTAAGGACGGGCAGGAGTGTTTTGTAATAATTAATACAGAAACCGAAAGCCCAATGGGAGTAGAACTTCCACCTAGTATCAACCTGAAAGTTACTTACTCCGAACCTGGAGTAAAAGGCGATACAGCAACCAGGGCAATGAAAGCTGCGACACTCGAAACCGGAGCTGTTATTCAGGTTCCTTTGTTCGTAAATGAAGGGGAGATAATTAAGATAGACTCCAAGACAGGAAATTATGTTGAAAGAGTTAAGGCCTAGTTGTTGAATTATTTTTGTTGTTGGTGGAATTTTTCAGCTATTCCATCTTTGCGCTTATATACTAAGATTTAACTTTTGACTTAAAAACTTTTTTCATGGAGTACAAGCAAATCCAGGAACTGATTAAAACGATCAATAAGTCGAATATCAGCGAACTGTCAATAGAAGAAGGTGATTTCAAGATCACTATAAAACAGGAGTTTTCAGGCAATGCTCATTATGTACCAATGGTACAAGCCACACCTGTTCATCATACTCATCTGGCAGCACCGGCACATCAAGCGCCTGCCGCAATTTCGGCACCGGTTTCCGAAAAGCCTGCTGCTCCGGCTGCAGCCGCTTCCAATCTGATCACAATTAAGTCGCCGATGATTGGTACATTTTATCGAAGCCCGTCACCCGACAAACCTGTGTTTGTAAATGTGGGTGATGAAATTAAGGCTGGTCAGGTGCTTTGTATTATAGAGGCTATGAAGTTATTTAATGAAATAGAAAGTGAAGTTGGTGGTCGTCTTGTAAAAGTTGTCGCTGATGATTCTTCACCAGTTGAATACGATCAGCCGCTATTCATTATTGAACCAATGTAATTCAAAACAGGAAAACAAAATTCTTAAAATGGCCGGAACACCAGGCCATTTTTATTAATTATGTAGGTTTTTGATTTTTTACTTTTAAAATCCGAATGTGTTCAAAAAAATATTGATTGCCAATCGTGGTGAAATTGCCTTAAGAATAATAAGGACATGCCGTGAAATGGGTATACGAACAGTTGCTGTATATTCGACTGCCGATAAAGACAGCCTGCATGTGCGGTTTGCTGATGAGGCGGTCTGTATAGGTAAGCCACAAAGTTCAGACTCTTATCTGAATATCCAGCACATCATGGCAGCAGCCGAAATCACTGCCGCCGATGCTATTCATCCGGGCTATGGATTTCTTGCTGAAAACGCCAATTTCGCTGAAATTTGCGCCCAGTACAACATTAAGTTTATCGGGCCTACACCCGAGATGATCAGATCTATGGGTGATAAGATCACAGCCAAAGAAACAATGATCAAGGCAGGCGTACCTGTTATTCCCGGATCCGAAGGTCTGCTGCAGAGCGTTGATGAAGCCCGGAAACTTGCCACTGATATGGGTTATCCTGTTATCATTAAGGCTACCGCCGGTGGAGGTGGAAAAGGGATGAGGGTGGTATGGAACGAATCGGAAGTTGAACATGCCTATAACACGGCAAAAATAGAAGCCGCTGCATCTTTCAAAAATGACGGTATCTATATGGAGAAATTCGTAGAAGAGCCCCGCCATATTGAAATACAGGTTGCCGGCGACCAATTCGGCACAGTGTGTCACCTAAGCGAACGCGACTGCTCTATCCAGCGCCGTCATCAAAAGCTTGTTGAAGAGTCTCCTTCTCCGTTTATGACACCTGAACTGCGCCAGAGAATGGGTGATGCTGCTATTAAAGCCGCATCAGCGATCAATTATGAAAGTGTTGGAACCATAGAATTCCTGGTAGACAAACACCGTAATTTCTACTTCATGGAGATGAACACCCGTATCCAGGTTGAGCACGGTGTTACCGAAGAAGTAATAAGCTATGATCTTATAAAGGAACAAATTAAAATAGCAGCAGGAGTTCCTATCAGCGGTCGAAATTACGAGCCAAAGATTCATGCGATTGAATGCCGCATTAATGCAGAGGATCCTTATAATGATTTTCGTCCCTGCCCTGGAAAAATTACCACGTTACATACACCCGGAGGTCATGGCGTACGTGTAGATTCGCATATTTATGCCGGCTACACCATACCGCCCTATTATGACTCCATGATAGCGAAAGTCATTGCTGTAGCACAAACACGCGAAGAGGCTATTAATACTATGGAGCGGGCATTAAGTGAATATGTAATTGAGGGTATTAAGACTACCATCCCATTCCATTTACAGCTAATGAAGAATGAAGATTTCAGAAAAGGTAATTTTACTACTAAGTTTATCGAGGGTTTTAAACTGATTTAGTAATCAATAATTTAGCAGGTATTTAATAGCAATGATTGAAATGGCCTCCATTTCAATTTTGCTTTTAAACAAAATTAAACCAGACTACTTTCAATTATATTTTTAGTATCATGAAAAAAACATTACTGATTACCGGCGGGGCGGGATTTATCGGATCTCATGTTGTTCGTTTATTTGTCAATAAATATCCGGATTATAAGATAGTCAATCTTGATGCGCTCACTTATGCCGGCAATCTCGAAAACCTTAAGGATATTGAAAAATCGCCTAATTACAATTTCATCAAAGCGGACATCACTAATGCTGAAGAGATCAATTCAATTTTCACTTCCGATCACTTTGATGGTGTAATACATCTTGCTGCCGAAAGCCATGTTGACCGCTCCATAACCGATCCTAATTCATTTATCAAGACGAATGTTATGGGTACAGCAAATCTGCTGAATGCAGCTCTTGCAGCATGGAAAGGTAATTTCGAAGGGAAACGGTTTTATCATGTTTCAACCGATGAAGTTTATGGTTCACTGGGAGCCGAAGGTTTTTTTCTGGAGACAACACCTTACGATCCCCAATCCCCATACTCTGCTTCTAAAGCTGCCTCCGATCATTTTGTAAGGGCATATGGCAACACTTATGGCATGCCATTTGTAATAACCAATTGTTCCAATAACTACGGGCCTAACCATTTCCCTGAAAAATTAATTCCGCTTTTTATTAACAATATCCGGAACAACAAACCATTGCCGGTATATGGCGATGGTAAGTATACACGCGATTGGCTGTATGTTGTTGATCATGCACGGGCAATCGATATGGTATTCCATGGCGGCATAAACGGAGAAACCTACAATATCGGCGGTTTCAATGAGTGGCAGAATATCGAATTGGTTAAACTGCTGTGTAAAGAAATGGATGAAAAATTGGGACGTTCTCCCGGTGAATCGGAAAAACTGATAACTTACATTAAAGACAGGCCCGGACATGACCGCAGATATGCTATTGATGCCAATAAACTCAATAAAGAATTAGGATGGTATCCATCGGTAACATTTGAAGAAGGACTAAGTATAACAATAGACTGGTATCTGGCAAATGAGGATTGGCTAAACCATGTAACTTCAGGTGACTACCAAAAATATTATCAAAAACAATACGCCAACAATCAATAATTTATGAAAGGAATTATTTTAGCAGGGGGGTCAGGAACTCGTCTTTATCCATTAACTATCGCTGTAAGTAAGCAGTTAATGCCGGTATATGACAAACCAATGATATACTATCCATTATCCACCTTATTGCTTGCAGGAATTAATGAAATCTTAATAATAACTACTCCTGAAGATCAACCTGCATTCAAAAAATTACTTGGAGACGGAAGTCAGATAGGCTGCAAGTTTGAATACGTGATCCAGCCAAGGCCAGAAGGCCTTGCTCAGGCATTTATTCTTGGCGCTGATTTCATCGGGAATGACCCTGTTGCTCTTGTTTTAGGTGATAATATATTTTATGGAGCGGGCATGGGTACATTGCTACGTAATAAAGCTAACCCTGATGGCGCTGTTGTTTTTGCCTACCAGGTAAGTGACCCTGAACGATATGGTGTAGTTGAATTTGATAAAAACAACCATGTCATAAGTATTGAAGAAAAACCCAAAGAGCCAAAATCCAATTTCGCTGTTCCTGGCTTGTATTTCTATGATAACGAGGTTGTAAGTATTGCTAAAGCAATAAAACCATCTTACAGAGGAGAATTGGAAATTACTGATGTAAATAAAGTTTATCTGGAGAAAAATAAATTAGAAGTAGGGGTCCTTCACCGTGGAACAGCATGGCTTGATACAGGCACTTTTGACTCACTTATTGAAGCCGGCGAATTCATTGAAGTTATTGAAAAAAGGCAGGGACTGAAAGTAGGCTGTATAGAAGAAATTGCCTACCGTAATGGCTGGATTAATGATGAACAAATGGAGAAACTGGCAACTCTTTACTTTAAAAGTGGATATGGTATATATCTTAAAAAACTAATCGGGAATATCTGATTTTTTAATTATTTTCATTACTATTATCAGATTTCCATGATACTGACTTTTTTAGTTAGCCCTACGTTTTCATGATATACCTCCAATTCAAACAGTCATTACAAAAGAATATTTGTAACCATTTTTACTCCCCTTAATTTGTCAGGTACGTAAAGGTTTTCCGCTACCTTCGCTCAGGATTTATTTAATATTATTCATGAATTACCTCATGTTCTGGCTTCAGCCATTTATTGCAGCGTTTACCGGCTGGTTCACTACCTGGATTGCGATTTATATGCTTTTTCATCCCCGCAATCCAAAACGTTTTTTAGGAATAACCATTCAAGGCATTTTCCCTAAAAGACAACAACAGGTAGCCCAGAAATTAGGTAGTATGGTAGCCAAAGAACTAATCCATTTTGATGAAATAGCCGCCAAACTTAAGGATCCGGAACAACTTAACAGCCTTACCCCAACAATTGAAAAACATCTGGATGATTTTCTGAAAATAAAACTAAAAGAAAAACTACCTGTTATTTCGATGTTTGTGACAGGCAGTACACTGGACAAAATAAAGGATGGTATGCTGGAGGAGATTAGTCTTTTACTCCCTGTCATCATAAGTCAATATGCCGATTCGTTAAGCTCAAAAATCGACATTGAGCAAATGGTCACCGATAAAGTTGCCGGATTCTCCTCAGACAAACTGGAGGAAATCCTGGAAGCGGTTATGAAGAAGGAGTTCCGTTTTTTAGAGTTGATTGGTTGCGTATTAGGTTTTATGATTGGCCTTATACAAATGGGACTCTCCCTTTTTTAATATACAATTCCCGAATTTATTGCTGATTTTAAATAAGATATACTACCCTACTTTCAAATGCTCTTTAGTCATGATAGCGGCATAAGCTTCATCAATAAAAAGTGCAGCATCAAGGTTCTTGGCATTGTTTTCAAAATTAAATAGAGTTTCATACTTACCATTACTGAACATAGATTTAATTTCAAATTTATGCGGATGCAACCATAATGGTATTACTTCGGTGCTCTTGGTAATAGTACATGTCACCGTCTGTATATTATCTGCCCGTTCAATATTATACATGATCAATACCGATACTGTAGCCGCTTTATTACTGGGCACGTACTCAATTGTTATCGTCTTTTCCATTTCTTACGTTTTACACAATCTAACTAAAATAAATTGGATTGCAGGTATTTTTTTATAAAAATTAACTTTAAAGTATTCGTTTTATCCTGAACTTTGACATAATCTGTCTATTTTCAAAAACTGAGATATATTAACAAATGAAGAAATATGCACAATTAGCCTTGCTCATGGCCATAATTCTGGTTTGGCCACATGCTCTCTTTGCGGGAAGGGTTAAGGTTATAAATTCATCTTCGCAAAACTGGAGTGGCGGGGTGGCCGGGATGCATGGGGTACATTATCATTTTACAATTGAATTTTCGGGATTTAATCAGAAACCACGACCTGATACCTTATGGATCGGAACAGAATATATTGCACTGGATACCGCTTATGAATCAACAGGATCAAACACCAAAGTGAAATATAACAAAAGCAGAAACACTTACACTTTCGAAATTAATGCAAACACATCAAATAATGAAAATGTAGTATTGAAAATTAAAGGCCAGAAACAAGTTGCAAAATTGAAACTAAAACCACCGGCATCGGGTAAGGGTGTTGCCATTGTTTCGTATAAATGTGATAAAAAACAGGCATATTTTATTGTTCCCGGATTCAATGAAATTCTGCCACCATTACAATATCCCTAACGAATTAGTCAGGTAATATTATTCAAAATCACCGAGGCTGCCTGTTTATACCTGTACTTATTGAAGAATTCATCTGTTAAATCCGGAGAAGCAACATTTCTCTTTATTGCAACCTCTTTAAGGGCATTACTTACATTTAACTTATCCAGAGGATTGCAAAATTGAGCAAAAGACCCATAAATCTCCCGATAAACCGGAATGTCAGAACATAGCACTTTACAGCCAAAATACAACCCTTCAAGCAATGGAATGCCAAACCCTTCATACATCGAAAGGGAAACAATAATTTCGGCTTTCTTATACAATCCAATCAATTCGGACTCTGAAAGTGTGGGGTAAATAATAATATTGCTGCCTGCAAATGAGCTTTCATCAAAACCCGTATCACTGAATACTTTGTTCTTGTCACCAATAATTACCAATTTATACTGGGCCTTTAAATCACTGTTTAAAAAAGCGTGAATGAGTGTCTGATGATTTTTCCTTTTATTAAATGTACCAACCGATAAGATGATTTTTTCTTTTGGGGCTTCAGAAACAACCTCCACTTTACTCATTGCTTGGGAAATACCATTGCATGTAACTGAAATTTTCGCCCCTGCAATGCCATAGCTCTTCATGATCTCATTTTTTACGGTATTGCTTACCGTAAATATCCTCTTGCATCCGAATGCCAGTCTGGGAATTAAAATGTTATACCATGCTGAGAATGCTTTGGAATTCCATTCGGGATAATGATAAAAAGCAAGGTCATGGATTGTAATGTAATTATTGCTGTACACCAGAGGTGCTGTATTGGCCAGGTTTAACAATGGTGCATTCTTCTGCTTAAGCATAAACAAAGGCAGGTCAACCTGTTCCCAGATATGTCCCTTATTATAACCGATTACCTTTACGTCCAGTTCGCCGGCAATATCTTCGTGCAATATATTCGCGGGAGAAAGGAAAATTACATCGCTACATAACTTTTTTATTTGTCTGCTACATTCAATTCCATACCTTTGCACTCCGGAAATGGGCTGTGTCAGGAAACGGGCGTTTACAAATATTTTCATTTTTAGCTGCGGTGTAAATTAACTCTATACTGCAAAGTATCAACAAAATCCACAACGTGCAAAATATCACCCGTATATATGCATTAAGCAGACGAAATGTAATATTAAGATACAAAAACTCTTTAGTCGGATTTTTTTGGGGATTTTTCAAGCCACTTCTGTACCTGCTCATTTTTATTGTAATATTCAAACACAATTCAGGTATACCTAATTATGTATTGTTTGTTACATCTGGCCTGGTTTTATGGTTTTTCTTTTCCAATGTCACAGGCCAGTCTGTCGGCAGTATTGTCAGCTCTTCCGGACTTCTGAAATCGCTGAATATACCCGCGTTTTATTTCCCTTTATCCGAAACAATTGGTGAGTTATTCAATCTGCTGCTGACACTATTGGTTTTCTTCGTAATCATGTACTGGTGCGGAATGGTTTATAGCTTTAAGCTGCTGCTTATTTTTCCCTGTATTCTGTTATTTGCAATTTTTGCCCTTGGATTAAACCTCTTTCTTTGCTCAGTCAATGTATTTTTCAGAGATATCGGTATCATCTGGAATACGATTCAGCCGGCTTTGTTTTTCCTTACCCCGATTGGCTATGCCGAATCAAGTATTGATCCGAAATACAAAATATTCATCAAATGCAATCCTATCTATTACTTTCTGAAATTGGGAAGAAGTATTTTGTACGACACCGTAGCCCCTTCCTGGCAGATGTGGAGTAACTGCCTGATAATATGTATCACTATGTATATTATTGGTCATTTTGTTTTTAACAGGCTTAAAAATCAATTTATTTCAGCCATTTAATACGCCAGATGAGTACAGATACGATAATAAAACTGGAGAATGTACATGTTAGCTTCTGGCAAAACAATGTTGGCGTTTACTCATTGAAAGACCTGATAACGCAGCGCAAGAGTCCGTTTAAAAGCAAAACTATTCTCAACAATATATCTGTGGAAGTTAAAAAAGGAGATAGCCTGGGAATAGTTGGCCGGAATGGTTCCGGGAAAAGCACCTTATTACGTACAATAGCAGGAATAATAAAACCAGATAGTGGTACGGTAACGGTGAATGGCACATTTGCGCCAATCCTTGCCATCGGCGCTGGCCTGGAGGTAGAACTTACAGGGTATGAGAACATAACCATGTTGCTGGCCTTATATGGCACTGCAAAGAAAAATTCAAATGCGGTCGAGAATATCAGAGATTTTTCAGAACTTAGCCACGAAGTGCTCAGTATGCCGGTAAAACAATACTCGTCGGGTATGGTGGCAAGGCTGGCATTTTCTATATCCCTCGCTAATGACTCCGATATTCTGATTATTGATGAAGTTCTTGCTGTTGGAGATCAGGGATTCCAGGCAAAATGCCTTCAGAAAATTTACCAGATAAAGGATCAGGGTAAAACAATACTTTTTGTTTCTCATTTTCCGGATGATGTAGCGAGGATTTGCAATAAAGCTATATTACTGGAAAAAGGAGAGATGATACATAGTGGTAACTCTATTGACATATGCAACAATTACAGACAACTGTTTTAAATAAAATTCAACCAGGGAAAAACCCTGTTTTTATAATTGCTCCAGGTATAGGTGATGCCCAACATCTCGCAACGTATCTGTCTTATTATCTTAAGCCAACTGACGCTAATACGATATATAATAAATCCAACAGCATTAATGCCAATTTTTTCTCAACTCCTGAATTACTAAATCTATTTGCAAGAATTGAATCTGATAATACCACTGATAGTAAAGAAAACAGAGATAAAGTAAGATTTTTACTGAACTCAAACTTTGACAACGGGTTAATATGGGGTCTGCAATGCAGTTACCAGAATTTCTTCGATCTTGAATTGTTCTCTATTTACGAAAATGCTTTTTTCATTTTCCTTTATGGCACTCCCCCTCCCAATCCGGCTCAGGAAGAGCTACTGCTCCAAAAAGTAATTGATTTTCATTTTTCCAACCTGCAAAGGTCAGTAATAGTTCATGTTAATAACACCATCAGCCTCGGAGCAATTTTACTGGAATCATTACAGTTCGACGACCGTAATTATAGGGTTAAACAGGGATCCAAAGATGAAACACTTATTCTTCAGAATACTAATAACTTCACCTTCCCAACTTATATAAAGGGATATAGTGTACCAAAACAGCTTGAAGAATTAAACAAAGAAAACCTGCTGTCAAAAAACAATAAATGGTTTTCAGGGTCTGAATTTATCGCCATAATTATTCTCCATAAATTACCTGCAACCGACCTGATTTTAAGCAAAATAATTCAGATAGTAACCTCATTTATTGACTATCCTAATCTGCACATACTTTGTGAAAATGATGCAGATAGAAATGAGATAAACAAACTGGCACACGAAAGACTTGGCAGGGTTCCAATGAATATAGCTGGTTGGGGCAATAATATTACAGAATATATTGGCCGGATTATAAAAGACAGTTCGGCACAAAAAGTCATTATTGACAACCTAAATCTTAGCTATTCATTGCTGGATGTATTGTCTCCATTTAAGAAAGATCCACCTCCTGCATTTTGTTTCGGCAATTTACTTGCGAACAAAATAATCAATATCCTGCCTGGCAAAATATCCTTGCCCGATATTTTGGCTACCCACATGTTGCTCGATAATATCACTTTTAGTAAAGCAACCTGGGAACAGATCAATGGTTTCGACTCAAATTTACATGAAGACATCATGTTGTGGGATTTTTGCATCAGAGCATTAAATATCCCCGGCAATTATGCACTTGAATCTGTGGCTGAAATAACCAACAATGAATACACCCCTGTTCCGAAAGACCAGGCCTTGCATGAGGGCAATTATGCTGCTGTAATTGAAAAACATAAGGACCTGTTTGCTGCCAATCTGAATCAGGTGCTTACGCTTATTTCCGAAAATCAATTTGTGCCTCAGAATGAAATTATCAATCTGAATCATAAGATCACGACACTAGATATTTTTCTCAAACACTCAAAGGATGAAGTCAAATCGCTCAACGATTTCAGCCTTAACCTGCAAACCCGCATCAAGACATTGGAGAGCAGCCGTTTTTACAGGTGGGCAGAAAGAATAAGACACTACAAAAGAATATTTTTTAAGGAAAAGAAGCCCGGAAAAGGTTTTTTGAAAAGGATTTTTGGTTTCATACATTTTATGTTTACCAAGCCTGGTTTCAAAATAGCCAGGAAGATTATAAAAGCCGGTTTCCGCCGGTTATACCTGATTGCTGAGGACAGGCCGGTTAAGATTGTTTTCCTTGATGAAGAAAATGAAAATTCGGGCAAGTTCGGCAACTACAATGAATGGATGCACAATAAACTCAACTTTGAGGAGTTGAACAAAGAGTATCTTTCCGGGATTCAGTCGATCAAGAACAAACCGAAGATCAGTATTATTATACCTGTTTATAATCCACCGGTTGAATTTCTCAAAAAAGCCATTGAATCTGTAATATTCCAGCTCTATGATAATTGGGAATTGTGTATTGCAGATGATTGCTCCACCAATCCTCAGATAAAACGTCTCCTTAATTCATATACGCTAAAAGACAAACGGATAAAAGTCGTTTTCAGGCCACAAAATGGTCATATTTCTGCCTGTTCCAATTCGGCGCTTGAGCTAGCCACCGGGGAGTATATTTTTTGCCTCGACCATGATGATTTACTTACTCAAAATTGCCTTTTTGAGGTAGTGAAGCACATCAACGAGCATCCGGACAACGAAATCATCTATTCCGATGAAGATAAAATAGATGATTCAGGCTCGTTTTCTACCCCCTATTTCAAACCAGACTGGGCACCTGCTAATTTATTAGCAAAAAACTATATTACCCATATTACTGTATATAAAAAACAACTGCTTGATACGCTGGGTGGCTACCGTCTTGGATTTGAAGGCAGCCAGGATTACGACCTCATACTTCGTGCCACAGAACTAACAAGTAAAATAGGCCATATACCCAAAGTGCTATACCACTGGCGTATTCACAAAGCATCAGCGGCACAGGATGCAGATGTGAAGCCCTATGCATTTTTTGCTGCTAAGAAAGCTTTGGAAGAATCCCTGGTACGTAGAAACACACCTGGTGAGGTACAGTATCTGCCGGGTCTTATGGGATATAGGGTGAAATATAAGGTTACCAATTTCGGTAAGGTTTCAATCATTATTCCTACCAAGGACCATGCTAAGCTTACCCAAAATACGATTGACTCCATAATAGCTTTAACTGATTACCCGAACTACGAAATCATTGTACTTAACAACAACAGCAGCACTCCTGAGTTCTTTCAGCTTATGGACAGCTATAAAGAGAAATACAGTGACATTTTCAGGTGCATAGAAGCGCCCTTCCCTTTCAATTTTTCAAAACTGATGAACCTGGGCGCATCCAGCAGCACAGGCGAATACGTACTGTTGCTCAATAACGATGTAGAGATCATAAATAATGATTGGCTTACCAGGATGGTTTCATTTGCCCAGCAAAAACATATTGGAGCAGTTGGTGTCAAACTGATTTATCCTGATGACAATATCCAACATGCGGGTACTGTTATTGGGCTTGGCGGTGTTGCAGGCCACGTATTGGTCAATTTCTACAAAGATGATCCCGGGTACTTTAATTATCTGCAATCTACTACCAACTACTCAGCAGTAACTGCTGCATGCCTGATGGTGCGCAGATCGGTATATGATGAAGTGAATGGAATGGATGAGAAACTCGAAGTAGAATTTAATGACGTGGATTTCTGCCTTAAAATAATGGATAAGGGCTACTTCAACATCTACGTGCCTGATGTGGTATTATACCATTATGAGTCGGCTACAAGGGGCCATCCGCACCAGAACAAGGTGTCTTATGAACGATCTCAGAGAGAAAGCAAATACTTCCTGGAAAAATGGGATAAGTACATCAAAAATGACCCATTTTACAATCCGAATCTCAGGTATGATGTTCAGGATTTCAAGGTGAATTATGATGCATGACCCTGACTGAATAACAGGAAGTTACACTATCTTCCTTCTTCAGTTTCAGGGAAAGCTAAACTTGCCTTCTCCTTGTATTCATCTGCTTTGGCCGAATTCTTCATTTGCTGAGCAATCTGAATGCCTAGTTTATAGGCCTGCTCCATATACATATCAGCATCAAGCGCATTGTCTATTTCGTTCAATGCGCTCTTGCCATTACCACTGGTAGCATATGCGTAGGCCATTAAGAAGTGGCTATAGGCAGCGTTATATTTCTCCAGTTCCTTATACAAAGTAATGGCACTATCCAGCTTATGTCCTCTCAGATAAGCATTACCCATGGATTGATATACATTCACATCTCCCGGATAGGTTTTAAGAACAATCCTCCCGGCATAAATTGCTGAGTCAGCCTTACCCTCGCCTGCATATAATTCACTCAACACTTCCCATACCTGTTCATTCTTTGGGAATTCCTGAATAGCCTCAAGAAATTTTACTTTGGCTTCATCATATTTCTTAGCCTTCATTAATTGGAAGCCCTCATAATCTTTTTTTGTTTTGCGCTTAAGTATAGCGGCTATCGGCACACCGTCTACCTCAATAGTATGAATAGTTTCAGCGGGAGGCCAGTTGCCTGTGCTTAGCTGGCTGGCATCAACAAAACGGGAGAAGGTTATATAATAATCCCAATCTCTCTGGTAACGGTCATAATAGCGCACATAGTCATATGGCACCTGGATATTGTCTTTAAAATCCGGATAGGTCTTCTTATAGTAATCATATAAAGAGTCATGCCTGAAATCAGCAAAACGCTCATATATTTTTTCATACTTTGCCGGAAGGTTCTTGTAGTTTTCATGGTAAAGGGTGGCGATCATAGGGAAAGTACACGCAGTTAAAACAGCAGCATTTTTAGTATCAGGGTGCTCATTCTTAAGCAGCCATTCCGTTGCCGACTTAATACCCATCATGTAATAGTCTGTTTCATACCTGCCGTACATTCCTTTCAGGCCACCTGCAATTTCATTATAATACAAAGCCTCAAACGGATGATTGGCAATAGCAAATCTCAGTGGCATAACCAATCCTGCTGCAACTAGGGCTAGTGACGCAAACTTCAGGGCTGATTGTTTGGCGTTTATCAGCGATATCCAGCCAATACTTGCAATAACTACAAGTGGTGGATAAACAAACAAGAAGTGCCGCCAACCATCGTACAATGAAGATTTTTTGTAAACAGCATATGCCACAGGGAATACAACAGTAAATATTACCAGCAAGGCGAAAATAAAAAGGTTCTTGTTTTTCTTGAGTAATGCCGGAATACTAATTAAACCTAATGCTGCACCAACCAAAACTATTATCGGAGCAGTATACATGATATAGCGCGGAATATAATACCAAGGCACCTGGTTGCTCAGTATTTTCTTACCATCATAAAGCATACCAATATTCACGAAGAAATTGGACATGATCTTCAATGCCTCCAAAGGTTTACTTATTATGCCCAGATGAGCATAAGGCCAGAATAGAATAGCGATCAGGTAACCTGAAATACTCACTATCAGCATTTGCCTGAACAACTTAGCCTTCAACACCATTTTCAATTGGCCCGTAAACATGGAATATAAGCCTATGAACATAACCAGGTAGGCAATAAGTAAGAATCCACCTATACGCACACCCATTGCCCATCCTATACTGCATACAAGCCCGAATACATGCTTGGCATTGGGTTGAGGCAGCG
This sequence comes from uncultured Bacteroidota bacterium, assembly GCA_903903635.1. GTDB lineage: Bacteria > Bacteroidota > Bacteroidia > Chitinophagales > Chitinophagaceae > Nemorincola. Next base: position 11,015 of record CAIUZK010000016.1, on the reverse strand, counting down.
CTTTAAGAAACAATAGAATAAAGTATATACCTGCAGTATAACCTACAGAAAAAGGTATATCCTTAGGATTGGCAAAATTGTGCCCGAACCAGCTTGGGCTGCAAATCAGGAATATCATTGCCAGTATCCCGGCATTCCAGCCACCAAATAGGCGGGCCAGTTTACCAGCATAAATTATACCAATGGCTCCAACAATAGCATTAAAAAAGTGCATCGTGGTATAATGATCCCAGGTATGGAAAACATTGTACCAGAAGGCCGTAATAAAGTCGAAAATACCCCCATAATACTGAATACCTGTTGTGGCAGTCTGGGCCGATGTATCTCCGTGAAAAAAGTAATTGTAGATACTGTTGCCATAATCAAAATGCCAATGTTCATCACCTGTTACGGCAAACTGAAAGCTCATGACAGGCATAATAATTACCAGCAACAGAGCAATCGCATTAAACAATGACCGGTAAATTATGTGCTTCCTTCTTTCACCTGAGATGCCTTCCGGAATTCTGAATGGGAGTAAGAAACTATTATAAAACCATATACGCATGGCTATAAAAAATACACCCCAGAACATTTTAAAAGAATCAACAACCACATTAACCTTACTCTCCGGCTGATTTACCCAGTTGATAGGCATTTCAACGATTTTTATATCATTTGAATCTGCCTGGTAAAGTACTTCTACATCATGGCTCCAACCTTTCGTACGCATATTACCAAACAAAATTTTGGCCACATTCCCCGGATAAAGTTTAAAACCACATTGCGTGTCCTTAAGTTGTAAGGAAGTCAGCACCTGAACAATTCCATTAAACACACCACCTATGATGCGGCGGCTCTGCAGTGCCTCAACCTTGCCCTCATCATGTTTCCTTGAACCAATATAAATAATATCCGCCCCTGAAAATAAACCTTTCTCTCTCCGCTCCCAGTTAATCAGCTCTGTAGGTTTGGTCGACATATCAGCATCCAGAGTAAGAATATAATTTCCCTTTGCCAGCTCAACGCCTCTCTTTAATGCACTACCCTTTCCTCCGTTTACAGGCATCCTTTCGATCTTAATTCTCGATCTCAGATTTTCATATTTTTCTTTAATGGCTGCTTCTACCTTTGTTGCAGTATCATCCTTACTGCCATCATCAACAATGATGACTTCATAATCGCCCTTCCATTGCACCTCGAAATCAGAAAGCCCCTGCATCATCAGGTCAATCCTGGATGCCTCATTATAACAAGGAATAATCAGAGATAGCAAAAAATTGTCTGTCCCGGATACAGATGTATTATTAACCGAAGGTTGTTTTATGCTTGCCATCAGTACAATTATTTTTTAAGATTGCCTATATACACCCAATCTCCCTGTATGTTCGTACAAATATTATCAGCTATTTGTATTTCTTTCTGCAGGTATGCGGCAATAGGATAAAAATTCAAATGAAGGTCCATGGTATAGAAATAATACCGCTGACATGGTGTAACGATTATCAACTGTTTCCTGGCTACCCTTTTTAGTTCTTTTATAGCATCGGGAGTTTCCCTCAAATGTTCAATGGTATGCGAACAGGTAACGATATCAAAGGCATTATCTTCAAAGGGTAATTTGTATACAGTTCCTTTCAGATAGTCGGAATTTTTTAGCGTTTCCACCTCATCATAAAGATCACAGCCCGTTGTTTTGATGGAAGTATGATCTGCTATATAATTCAACAAAAAACCTCTGCCGCATCCCACATCCAAAAGTGTCTTGGCATCTTTATCCAGGTTTTCAACCAGGTACTTAATGCTGGGCATATTCATATCTGTGGGTCTGTCATAAGCCAGGCAATCCAGGTTACGGTAAATCTCTGAAAACTCATCTTCTGTAAGATCATATGCCAGCTCCTTAAAATCCATATAGAGGGCAACATTCTTCCGCTTAAACCATATATAAAAGAAAGGATACATAAACCACCGGCTATCTCTTATAGCAGGAGGCATCCATTCATCCATCACATACCTTATAAAATTTGTTATACTACGATTCATTTGAACTTAAAAAGGTTAATTTTGTAGTTAAAGCAATGGCATAATTGCATCAAACATTGTTTGAGTGGCTCACATTTTTCAAAAGTAATTAAAGTTGCTAAATTTACAGTCTTATTCAAAGCTAAACCACAAATATTAATGGATCTCAAAGAATTGGAATCGGGAGTGAACCCTGAAGTGCATTGGTATTACCAAAGCAAAATGAAACCCTTATTTACCTATACACGTCAGGTTTTAGCAACTACTCCCCAATTAACAATTGTTGATGTTGGTTCCGGTTCCGGTTTTTTTGCTATTTCTCTTGAAAAGAAGTTTTCTTCACAAATTAAAAAGGTTTACCTCGTTGATATTAATTACAGTGCTGAAGAAATTGCGGCATCAAAAGGTAATAAAATAGAAAAAACACTTCGTATCCCCGATAAAATTGAAAATGGCCTGGTGATCCTGATGGATGTACTTGAGCACCTTGAGGACGATCTGAAGATGCTTAATGAAATAAAAGCCAATTGTTCAGGGAATAATAATTCATTCTTCATAACTGTACCCGCTTTCACTTCGTTATGGAGTGGGCATGACGACTACCTGGGACATTACCGCAGATATAAAATTGATAGCCTCAATGCAGTTTTAAACAAGGCAAAATACACTATAAAAAACACCTACTATTTGTATGGCAGTCTCTTTCCAATGGTTTGGGTAGTAAGAAAGCTAAGGAATCTGATGAAAAAAAAATCCGATTCCAATATGCGCCCATTTCATCCGGTAACAAACTCAATTCTGCTGGGTATAACTTCTGCCGAAATGAAAGTCAGTACTGCCAATAAGGTATTTGGCATTACCTGTGTAGCTCAGGGAAGGATATAAACCTTTTATAGCCTGATAAAACGGACACCTTCATTATACCCAATCAGGCAGATCAATCTATATAAATATAATACACGCAAAGAGAGCAATGGCGATAACCATTGCTCTCTTAAATTATTCTGTATTATCTTGAATTATGCCTGTGGTTCTGCTGTTTCTGGTGTTTCACCATCTCCATTAGCATCAGCTTCAGCTTCAGCTATTTGTGCAGCCCTTGCACTGTTCTTTTCTTCTATTTTACGTACAGACTCTTTCATTGTCTCATTACGCTTGTCACTCTTGTGCTTACGATGTGTTTCTTCACGTTTAGCAACCAGTTCTTCATGCTCACCATTCCATTTTTCGAACTTCTCCATTGCAGTTGTTTCGTCAAACAGGCCCAGACTCACACCACGCATAAGGTGCTTGAGGAACAGAACCCCTTTAAAGGACAAAATACGACGGCACGTGTTGGTAGGTTGTGCACCTTTCTCTAACCAATGCAATGAGCGCTCACGGCTGATGCGAACAGTAGCCGGAACAGTCAATGGATTGTAGGTTCCTAATTTTTCAATGAATTTACCATCGCGGGGTGCAGTTGTGTTTGCAACGACGATGAAGTAGAATGGGCGCTTTTTCGACCCATGTCTCTGAAGACGAATCTTTACCGACATAATAATAGAAATTATTTTGCGTTAAACAATAAATTTTTTTTCGGACTGCAAATATAGCGTGTTTAAATTAAAATGCCAAATCAATATCTATTTATCACTGCCTAAAAGATATAGCGAAGTTGGCACCTTCGGCCATCAAATGCATATAAATTAAATGCAATTAAACCTCAGGTATGATTTAGGTATTACCCAATAATCACCTGGCTATTTGAATAAAAGTCCTTTTCACACAATCAGGCAGATAAACAGACACCAAATAAATACCCTCAGGCAATTCCATCTGCAACTCAGATCGATGGTTTGTTCTCACAATAGCATTACTAATTTGCTCGCCCAGAATATTAGAAATAGTCACATTTGCATTTTCATCTTTAACCGAATTAATTTCAATAAAGAACTGACCATTATTCGGATTAGGGAATACGCTTAAATTCCCAACATCCTCATTTGAAATTGAAGCTACTGAAGTATGGCATGAACCACCAGGTTTTACTGAAATGGGGAAAAAGGATGTATCTGAACCACATGTATTAGTTACAATATATAAAATCGTATCTAATCCGGCCAGCACCCCGGTAACATTTCCGGACACATCAATGCCTGATATAGATGTGCTTTTATTACTCCATGTTCCTCCCGGCACTGATTCAATTAAAACCATGCTTTCACCCTCACAAATTGAATCTATGCCACTGATTATTCCAGCATCAGGCAACTGGCTTAAATTGACAATTATTGTTGTCTCATCCGTGGCAAATCCATCACTAATACCCACTTTAAACGTATCCAGCCCTACATATAATCCAGTTGGCGTATAAGTCAGACCCGATGGCAATAATATTCCCCCTGTTGAAGAGGTGGAATAAGTTGCTGCCAAACTTCCATATAATGGCGGAGTCAGTACAGACCAAGTCTCGACCTGAGCTATATCCGGATCGGTAGCCGACAGCTCACTATCTATTGGTACATGAATGGTTGATTCATTCAGGCAAATTGTAATGTTTTGAATAGGACCATTAACAAAATGAGGAGCCGTATTTCCACCACTAATTACTCTAATGCGATAATTCAGATTATCCGATATGTAAATTCGTCCCCCTGCATCCATTGTTACAAATGCGGGCCAATTAAATTGGGCATTTGTTGCAGGACCACCATCTCCGCTAAAACCGGTGGTACCAACTCCCGCAATAGTAGTAATAATACCGCTGCTTGAAACCTTACGTACACGCTGGTTTAATTTATCGCCTATTAGTAAATTGCCTGCATTATCAGCATAAACATCGGTAGGATTATTTAATTGCGCATCCGTTGCTGGTCCACCATCACCACCATAACTACCAAAGCCATTCCCGGCAACAGTTGAAATAATACCGGAAGCATTAATTTTTCTGATAACATGGTTAAGCTGATCAGCCAAATAAATATTACCTGATGCATCTCCGGATAAACCATAAGGATAAGATAATCCGGCAGCAGTTGCAGGGGAACCATCTCCGGAATACCCGGACCATCCGTTTCCGGCAAAAGTTGAAATTATACCTGAACTATTGATTTTGCGAATTCTTTGATTAAAGGCATCAGAAATATATAAATTCCCACCAGCATCAAAATATACAGATTCGGGACCATGTAGCAATGCACTTACTGCAGGGCCACCATCCCCACTAAATCCGGGCATGCCATTTCCGGCAATGGTTGAAATTATTCCGGATGTATTAATTTTCCTTACTCTATTCCCGTCTAATTCGGCAATATAGATGTTCCCTGCCACATCTAATGTAACATCTGTTGGTCCATATAATTGTGCGAGTGCAGCAGGTCCGCCATCACCAGCGCCCCCGGACACACCGGTACCTGCTATAGTAGTAACTATTCCTGACGAACTAATTTTTCTTAGTCTGTTATTGAAATTATCCGGAACATAAATATTACCAGAACCATCAATATAGAATTTATTAGGCTTATGAAATTCAGCAGCTGTTGCAGTACCTCCATCTCCAGCAAAACCCGCGATGCCGTTACCTGCAATGGTTGATATTGTTTGCGCACTTAAATACTGATTGCCCAGTAACGATAATGAAACAAAAACAAGTGCTTTACTAATTATTTTCATGGTAAATAGTTTTTAAAAAACTCAGTAATATTTTAAGATTCGAAATTTCACCGGGTTATTTTATCAAAGTCACATTACCCGTTTTATGGATCACAGTACCACTAATAGTTTCCGCCTCTATCTGGTATACATACACATCATAACCCTGTGGTTTTCCATTATAGGTTCCATCCCATCCTTCATTAATATTTGTGGTTTCATAAACCATATTACCCCACCTGTTGAAAATGCGGAAATAATGCAGTGCAGAAATCCCACGCCTGAGTATATACAACTTATTATTTACGCCTCCGGTACCAGGTGTAAATGCATTTGGCAAATTGACAACCGAAGATAAATCAATATAAACATTGAACGAATCCTCAGCAATGCACCCATATTCTGTTGTGCCGATTACCGTGTACTTAGTACTTATTTCAGGTTTTATTACAGGATCAGAAATGTATGCATTGTTCAATCCTGCAGAAGGGAACCACTCAACTGTCAGGCAATTGGTTTGTGGATGCACCTGAAAGGAATCTCCCGGGAACAGCGTTACTGAATCTCCAAGATATAAAACTGCAGAAGGCCGGATAGTAACAGTCGCATGAACAGTATCCCGGCAATTAAACTGACTGGTAGCATAGGCTGTATACTCAATAGAATTCAGAGCATGTACCCACGGATGTAAAGCATTAGAATCGTTAAGGTATTTTCCGGGATGCCAGGCATAAGCTGCAGCGCCGGCTGGTTTCAACTGAACAGAATCTCCAGGACACAAATAAATTGCAGTATCAAAATTTGTGAAGTCTCCGGGATGAATGGTTATCAGAGCTGAATCCCCACCGATACAACCTGCAGATGTAGTAACAATCAACGTCATTTTGGTGTCAAGTCCGGGAATAAACTTTACATTCTGAATAGTTGAGTCATCTAGGTTGGTTCCGGGACTCCAGTCATAAAAGTAATGTGTATACCATCCGGGGCTGACACTGGCATGAAGATGCAATGAGTCATTGCTGCAGACAGATTGATTGCCCCCCATAAAAACAACTGGATTTGGCTGTACATCAATGTAGAAGGAATCAATTTTTCCCGGACAACCTGCAAGATATATATGAACCCTGTACATAGCAGACGTATCTGGCGTAATTAAAGGACTTGAAGCAGTTGATGCCGCAATACCTGCTGTTGGCAACCATTGAAAAGTAGCCGCTGGATTTGCAGTAAGAATCGTCTGAACTGATTTTCCCTTACAAATGGCAGTATCAGAATTTACTAAAGTGAAGGTATCGTAAATGACCGTAACATTTACGGTATCAGCACTTGAACAACCGGCAACAGTTACTTTCAGCCAATAGCTCCCGGTATTACTTACGGTAAGTGTAGGTAAACCAGTCCCATCATTCCATAAATAAGTAGGAGTAGTATAGGACACTGATGATTGTAAAACAATTGGACTGCCGAGACAATTAGCAGTATCTGGACCAAGGTCAACAATAGGGAAAGGAGAAACTAAAACATGAATACTATCTGCACTTGTACAACCATTATATACCTGTAGCCAATAGGTTCCGGAAGTTAATACATGTATGGAATCTGCGGTACTGCCTGTACTCCATAAATAGGTGGAACCAACCGGCTGAGCAGAACTAAGAATTAAGGAATCACCAATACAAAAAGCAGTATCATTACCCAGAAAAACGACAGGCAATGGAATATAATGCACTTTGAAAGTATCAATTAAGGTAGCGCAATTGTTGTTATTATATACCCAGTACGTTCCGGCAACGGTAGCAAACAAGGTAGTAGTCATCAACCCGGTATTCCATAGGTAGGATGCATAACCAGGAGTGGAATGTAGCGCAATCGGGCTTGCGGTGATACACAAAGTAGTGTCAAATACAAGAGTAGCAGTTGTGTCAGGTACCCTGATAGCGACAAAAACACTATCCGTAGCAACACAAACCTCCTTAAAACTGATATCATCTATTGCGAAATCATTCCCGGATGATGTAGTGTTTTGATCATAAATACAGATAGTTGCAACAGTATTTACCCCACTGTTCCATACCTGGAAGAAATTGGTCCAAACGCCCGGCGCTGAACTAATGGTTGTGGGTGTGCCTATCAATACGCCATTAATTTTAAATTGCAGAATCGGCACATCAGGTGGCACAGTAACTGAGGAACAATTAGCTATCCAGGCCGAAAAATCATAGTCTGTATTTGGTAAAACAGGTATCGTCTCGCACCATACATCAGTTGGCGTAGGTCCTCCGTTAATGATCATCATATTGCCGGTTCCCGTAGTATGGTCGCCCATAGAGGTAAATCCGGTATGAACGCCAAACGGATTGGTGTATACTGAATAATCACCTTCTATCAATGTTGTACTGGGAGGAGGGGAATAAGTATAAGAACTGGTAAAACCTGTATTGCCCGCACTGAAATCTCCATTTGCTACCAGGTTGAAAGGCAACAGAGATCTGACTGTGATTTTATAATAAGAGGAGGTTGTACCAACCGTTAATGAAGGGGTAAGGATGGTAGTGCTGGATAATCCTGTGGCGGGTGTCCAGGCTATACTTAATACAGAATCTGTGCCGGTTAACACTGCTGATAATGTGATAACATCGCCTGCACAGGGATGCAAAGAGTCTGGCAAATTAACAGCATTACACGTTCCGGTGCATGAATATGCGGCACAACTGGCATAACTCTCAGATACAAGTGAATTTACAGACCCAACTGATGATACTGTACCATAAATTTCAAGACCTGTTGGATTAGATGAGGGCGAAGCAGTATTGTAATTTTGTACAATAACATTCAAATTATGCGTTCCTGCAGTAAGGAAAAGTGTTTGGGTATAATGTGTAAAGGCAGTGAAATTAGTAGTCGTTGGTAAAGCCGGTTGCGAAAAACCAAATGGCACACCATCAACATCCGTTGCTGAAATGTAATTGTCGTTGGCTATATAAAGATCAAATTTAATCGAATCATCCGAACACATCCTGAAGGGCCTGGTAAGTGTTTGATAATAAACAGTTCCCGAAGGGCCGGTACCATCAGAGGTATAAGTATTGGAATTGAGACAACTGATCCAACCGCCCGGAGTACCAAATGGATCATTTATCCAACCGCCCAATGTAGTGATAATATCTGCCTGGGCACCTGGTATCACCTCAATCAGTCCTGTGGAAAATATGGCAGTTGCTATACTCGGTGTCTCAAACGTTACTTTCCAATGAGGATCCGGCACAGGCACGCCACCATTGGCGCCGGCTGTAATAGCAAGGCCAGTAAGCGGGTCATAACCTGTGTTGATAACAAGCGAGTTAGTAAGACATTGTGCATTAATGTTGTTAATGCACAAAACAAAAGCCATTAACAGTAGGTATCCTCGTTTTTGTTTCACTTCTAAATATTTAATACTATTAATCAAGACACTACTGTATGCTCTTTTAGTTGGCTACTGAAGGGTAATATCGTAATCAAAAATAATCATTTGTCGTTATAAATACAATTGAACCCATTAATTTTCCCATTTTGGCCTTGTCATCCCCGAAATCATGTGTGCCATCACGGCAGCCCTTATGTCATTCCTGATTTTATCCTTTAACATCAGAGGTTAGATATAAGCATATTTCGAAAGAAATCCATGGTTTCGCTCCTTGCCTTTTGCTACAAAATCAGGCATAAAACACTATGATTTTTGTTATTGGCTATTACCGATCCTATTATTTCCCAACCTTCCGCTCCTATCGTCAGATTGGCAACTGCAAAAATCCCCCGCTGTATTTATTGGTTTCCAGTCCAGTTTCTATAACCATCTATAGCATATCTCCTTTAATCCCAAACCCAAGACGATTTACGTAAGGAACGTTGATGAAATAAGTTCCACCATATTGCGAAGTTATATTTCATTTTTTAACTGCCATAGCTTTAGCGAAGGCATGTTTTATGAGGCATGCCCGCAAGGGCACGAGCGCAGCTCTATCTGCGTCCCGAAAGCTTTCGCATGTGCGTCAAGTTTAGGTTAATATTTATTTATTAATTGTGCCATATTGACTCGATCCTTTCTTTTTTCATAGGTGCAATGCCTGTCAATCATATGTAAAAGATGATTTTCATCTGCTGTAAGTACTTCTACTAAATTATTAGATAAGAACATAGATAATTTGATAAGACTAATGTCTTTGCCTGATTGTTTTTCAACTTTGTGTCTGAATGGGATATAAATTTTAAGCATAAATAGAGTTATGAACAGTAACAGTAGATAGATGCATACTCTTACTCTAATTTCGTTTTTGATTTCGTGTAGCATGGTCTGCATATGTAGACCGCTTTTCCAGGATTTGAAAATAATTTCTATCTGCCAGCGGATTTTATAAACCTCAGCAACATCCTTTGCGCGCCAGATTGTATCAGGCACTGAAGTAACGAAAACACTGTAACCTTGCCATTCGTAATACTGAGGATCATGGTTGAGTCGTTTGTCACGATCATTGCGTGCTTTTCTTACCCGTTCAGCAGCTACAGCCGCCGGTAGTGGTAGCATGACCAGTCTGACAGGGATTTTGCACTTTCCAATCAGTACATGCATATCTATTACTTTCTTCTGTTTTAACAGGTCAGCTAATTTTATTTTTACTCCTTGCGGACTATATATGTTCACATTATATCTAAGCCTGGTTAAAAAATGGACTTCTTTTTTTATGAGTTTTTCAAATGTATCTAATACAAAATATCCCAGATCACGCATAACTAAATCGCCTTTTTTTACATAGCTGAGTATATTTCCACTGTCTGATTGATCATTAGCGGTAAAGCAGGTAAGGGCAAAAGATATAAACTGCATGCTTTTTACATTGATAATGGTTTGAATCTTCGCTAAAGCCTTTTGTTCGCCGTGTGAGGCATTCCCAGGGAAAACAGATGCCAAAGACTGCGGTAAGCTGAGTGTGGTGCTGTCATGCAACAGTACGCTGCCAAAAGAACTTAATAATTGATTATCAGTAGTGTCTTTTATTTTAGTTTGGAGTGCTTGTTGTAAAAGATTTTGTGCAAATTTCTGTGCTTTACCATTTAATCTGTCAAATACTGCTTGTTTACTATACTTCAAGCGGCATAGTTTAGTGCATTTTGTGTATCAAAGAACTGGAACTTTAGGCTAAGCAGACTTTTAATATCGTCTTTATATTTTTGATTTATCGTTGTCTGAAAGAAGGTGGCTATGGCTTGATGGAATTTGGCGGGGCTGTCATAGTATTTCCCATAAAGAACTTTCTTTTTTGTGAATTTCCACAAACGTTCTATAACATTCAGATTTGGTGAGTAAGGGGGCAAAAACACCAATGTTATTCCTAATGCTT
>CAIUZK010000015.1 GCA_903903635.1 uncultured Bacteroidota bacterium | reverse complement strand
TTTTCTGATAACCTGCTGAAATGTACTTGCATAAGCATTTCAGTCTTTTTATCGTACTTTGTAATCACACAATAGCATATTGGTTATACAAATATATGCATTGTTTTTGTAATTTTGTAGGAATTATTTTGAAAGTCTCACTTAACAATAACAACATAGATAAATCAGATTTTTTTACCGGGGCATTCCCATCGCAATATGGCAACTCTCTGGCTGGGGTATTTGACATCAAATTGCGTAACGGTAATATGGACAAGCCTGAATATGTAGCCCAGGTTGGATTTAATGGCTTTGAAGGCGGCGCGGAAGGCCCGATAGGCAAAAACAAACAAACCTCCTACCTCATTAATTACAGGTACAGTACACTGGGTGTGTTCAAAGCTATGGGTCTTAACCTTGGTACAGGCACAGCGGTACCTGTATATCAGGATGCCAATTATAAAATTGTCTCTAACCTGAGTAAGAAAAGCAAAATATCCTTATTCGGCATTTTGGGCGAAAGTAAAGCCGATTTTCTGGGCAAGGACGTAGATACAACAAAGCCTGATCTGTATGGAGGAAATCCTTTTCAGAACCAGAAAAGCACTTTTACCACCACAATTACCGGCCTGGCATATGATTACCAGATCTCCGAAAAATCGTCAACAAGACTGATTGCCGGCTATTCCACCGCATACCAGCATTACACCAACGACTCTATAAGTGATGCCACTGCAACCACTTACCCCTATATGCTGTCCAATTTCAAAACTGATAAATTATCCCTGCAATGGGCTTATCTGCACAAGTTCAGTGCAAAAGATAACATACAGGCTGGTGTTTCATACGAAAACACTGCTTTTCACACTTATTTCAAGGAAATGCACCCCACCCAACCAGATTTGGTTTACGAAGACCAGACCGGTAACTTAGGCCTGGAGCAGGCTTATTTACAGTGGAAGCACCGCTTTACTAAAGATCTTTCAGTAGTAACCGGCGTGCATTTACAATACCTCGACCTTAACAGTAGTTTTGCCGCCGAGCCAAGAGTAGCCTTCAGGTATAGTTTCAATGTCCGGAATGCAGTAAGCCTGGGGTATGGCCTGCATAACCAGTTACAGAATATCTACACTTACTTCATCCAGACACCGGTTGCGGGCGGTATAAATTATACCAACAAAAACCTCGACTTTACCCGCAGCCAGCACATTGTAGCCTCTTATGACCTGAATATATCGGCATCCGTGCGCGTAAAACTGGAAACTTATTACCAGATGCTGGATAAGGTACCGGTTGAGCAAAATCCATCCAGCTATTCCACATTGAATTCCGGAGCTGCTTATACCCTCGACAACAACGACAGCCTGGTAAATAAAGGCTCAGGCTATAATTATGGCGCCGAGCTTACCCTGGAGCACTTTCTGAAAAATGGTTTTTATTTTCTGGTAACCGGATCTCTGATCAATTCAAAATATAAAGGCAGCGATGGCATCGAAAGGAATACAGCCTTTAATACCGGTCACGTATTCAATGCCCTGGCAGGTAAAGAGTTCAAGGTGGGTAAAAAAGGTACTACACTTGGTTTCAACCTCAAGGTTTCGGAAATAGGTGGCAGGTATCTTACTCCGCTAGATCTTGCGGCATCGCAACTTAAAGGAACAGATGAGTATCAGAACAACCTTGCCTACTCGCTCAAACAGAAAGATTACTTCCGTACCGATCTTAAAATATCTTATCGCAAAGAGTTCAGAAAAAGTACAATGGAATTCTCCATCGACCTTGAAAACATAACCAACAATCAGAACATTTTCATTCAATCATTCGATAAACGTACCAACCGGATCGTCAGCAGTTACCAACAGGGCTTTTTCCCTGTGCCGTTATTCCGGTATACTTTCTGATAAAGCAATACTACATTATCGCGCCCGGAAGAAATTCAACCAGAATTTCCTCCGGGCGCTTTGCTTTTTCAAAAAAATATAACTTGCCACCCACCCTACCGCATTAATCCCACATTACCACACTCCCCCCACATTACCGCATTCGCACCCACATTACCGCATTAATCCCACATTATCGCATTACCTCCGCATTACCGCATTAATCCCACTTTATCGCATTACCTCCGCATTATCGCATTATCTTTGGTTCATGAGCACAGTATTATACCAGAAAGAAAATGGCGTTGGGTATATAACCCTTAACCGCCCTGATAAATATAACAGCTACAACCGTGAAATGGCGCTGGCCATGCAGGCATATCTTGATGAATGCGAAAAAGAAGATGAGGTGCGTTGCATCTATATTACCGGGGCAGGCAAAGGTTTCTGCTCAGGTCAGGATCTGTCGGAAGCAATGAACCCCACACCCGAAGAATTTGAACGTATGGTGCGCGAGCATTACAACCCTACCATAATGCGAATACGCAATATTGAAAAGCCGGTCATTGCGGCCGTAAACGGTGTTGCAGCCGGTGCCGGCGCCAACCTGGCTTTAGCATGCGATATTGTGCTGGCCTGCGAAAGCGCATCCTTTATCCAGGCTTTCAGCAAAATCGGGCTGATACCCGATAGTGGCGGCACTTACTTCCTTCCCAGGCTGGTAGGTATGCAACGCGCCGCTGCCCTTATGATGACCGCAGATAAGGTTCCCGCCTCAGAGGCTGTGGGCATGGGTATGATCTATAAATGTTATCCTGATGCCTCATTTGAGGAAGAAAGTAAAAAAATGGCAACCATGCTGGCCCAGATGCCAACCAGGGGTATAGGTCTTACCAAACGGTTACTCAATCAATCGTTCAGCAACAGTATAGAGCAGCAACTGGATATGGAAAAGTCGGTGCAGGCACAGGCAGGTACTTCTTATGACTTTCGTGAAGGGGTTCAGGCATTTCTCGAAAAAAGAAAACCTGTCTTTAAAGGAAAATAACCCCGTTTAACCGAAGAGATAATAATATTATTAAGTTGCAACCAGGTAATTACAGTTTAGTCATTACCATATCGCAGGTATAACCCCCAACACCACCTGTGGCCGAGGTGAAATTAAGACTGATTACGCCATTCGAATAATAGCCACTGGCCTGTATTCCGGTTGTGCCGGTAGCAGGGCTTACTGTGATCTTATTTTTCCCGTTTATGGCACTATCTATGGTTGCGATTACCGTGATATTTGATTTGTCGAAATTAGAGATATAGATACTATAGCCGCCATTTGTCGCATTTTTGGTAATAGCGCTCTGCCACATTGAAGTATCTGCAACACGGGGAGAACAACTGGAGCGTTTGCAGCTATACGTACCAATAGCAGGGTCCGACCAACCTGTCTGGCAGCTATTGCCCGAATAACCCGTAGGACAAATGCACTTGCTATCTACACACGAGCCGCCGTTGGCGCAGGTAGTGCTGCCGCACTTATTTTTTGAGCAACTTGATTGAAGCACTACACTGAAAGAACCAATGCATAAAATAGCAGCAATAACTATGTAACGAAATTGTTTCAAAGCCGAAGTTTAAATTGTTGAATGCAGTAAAAATAAGCAATACACTTTGCTTTGTTCAAATAGCTGATGAGTTTAACAATTAATTGCATAAAAAACTATACTGCGAAGGGATTTTAAAGTAGTTTTATTGCTAATAACCTGTGCGCTACTACATTCATAACTAAATGATATTGTGCACTTTGTGTTATTCATCATATGCTTTGTGGTTCATTTTTATTGTCATGATTTGTATAACATGCAAGGCATTCGCTTAATAGCATATACCAGTTACTTCAATAACACTCAAGCAGATGACGATTATACATCATTCGTCTGTCCAAAAAAAGATATATTCCATAGTTTACACTGCACATGCCCGGTGTTTATACAATCGGGAAATTCTTTCTGACTAATCCGGTTTAGCTCAATCCAATCTGTAACTTTGCAGCCGCCATGCTGCCACAATATACCATTGCTTTGGTGGGCAACCCCAACAGCGGGAAAAGCTCCCTTTTCAACGTCCTTACTGGTCTCAACCAGAAGGTTGGTAATTTTCCGGGGGTAACCGTGGACAAAAAGACCGGTGTTTCTAAAATATCCGAATCACTTTCAGCACAAATCATTGATCTGCCGGGAACCTATAGCCTGTATCCAAAAAGCGCCGACGAACAGGTAACCTATGAAGTACTGCTCAACCAAAAAAGCGCCGACAGACCTGATTTGATCATCGTTATTGCCGATGCTTCCAACCTGAAACGCAACCTGCTTTTTTGCAGCCAGATCATCGACCTCAAGATACCGGTGGTGATATCGCTGACCATGATGGATATTGCCCGGCAAAAGGGCATAACAATTGATATAGATGCCTTGCAGCGCCAGATGGGCGTTCCCGTTATTCCCATCAATCCCAGGCGCAATAAGGGTATTGCCCAATTGAAGAAAGCGATTATCGACACCTCGCAAAATAAACCTACCGCAATACCCGACTTTATTGATCTGCAATCCATAACAGGGCCCTGGCTCAATGAGGTTAAGGATTTGTGCGGGTTCAACAGCAATTATGCCGCCCTGCATATCGCCTGCAATTACAGCGAACTCCGCCATATCAATGCAGCCCAGCGCATACGTATCGCGGCATTGCTGGGTGAGGCCAGGTTCCAGAAATCAAAAGTACAGGCCGATGAGATCATGCTGCGCTACAAGCGCATCAATGCTATCATGAATCAGTGCACGGTGGCCGACAGCCCCATGAAAAAAATGGTGATCAGCGAGCAGATCGACAAATTGCTGCTGCATCCGCTCTGGGGCAATCTGATTTTGCTGGTAGTACTGTTTTTGCTGTTTCAGAGCATTTTCTGGCTGGCACGATATCCTATGGACTGGATAGAACATGGTTTCGCAATGCTGGGCAACTGGCTCAATGGCCTGCTCCCCCCTTCACTGCTTACCGACCTCCTCGTGAATGGGGTAATTGCCGGCATCAGCGGCATTGCAGTATTTGTGCCGCAGATCATGATCCTGTTTGGCATGATCACCATACTGGAAGACAGCGGCTACATGGCCCGTATCAGCTTCCTTACCGACCGCATCATGCGTAGCGCCGGACTCAACGGCCGATCGGTTATGCCGCTCATCAGCGGCATGGCATGTGCAGTACCCGCAATTATGGCCGCCCGCACCATACAAAGCCGCAAAGAGCGGTTGATCACCATCATGATCACACCGCTCATGAGTTGCTCGGCCCGTTTGCCTGTATATACCATACTTATTGCGCTGGTCATCCCCAATAAGATGTTCCTTGGCATTTTCAACCTGCAGGGCCTGGTGCTCATGGGGCTTTACCTGCTCGGCTTCTTTATGGCCCTGGTAGTAGCCAAGGTAATGAATTACCTCATCAAGACCACCGAGCGTACGTTCTTTCTCATGGAGTTGCCCGTTTACCGCGCTCCCCGGTGGAAGAATGTAGGCATTACCATGATCGAAAAAGGCAAGATCTTTATTCGCGATGTGGGCAAGGTAATCCTTGTACTGGCCCTCCTACTTTGGGGCCTGGCCACCTTCGGCCCTCCTGCCCGGATGCATGCAGTTGAGGAAGAATACGCCGCCCTCGCCAAACAACATCCCGAAAACAGGGTGGAAATAGAGCACAGGCATGCCACCGCCAAACTGGAAAACTCATTTGCCGGGATGCTTGGCCACGCCATCGAACCTGCAATACGTCCCCTGGGTTACGACTGGAAGATAGGCATCGCCCTCGTTACCTCTTTTGCTGCCCGCGAGGTGTTTGTAGGCACAATGGCCACCCTTTATAGTGTTGGAGACACCGAAGCCGGTAAAGCCACCCTGAGGGAGAAAATGGCCGAAGCCCGCCGCCCCGACGGCACACCTGTATATACACTTGCCACAGGCCTGTCGCTGCTTATTTTCTATGTATTTGCCATGCAGTGCATGAGCACCCTTGCAGTAGTAAAGCGCGAAACCCGTAGCTGGAAATATCCCGCCATCCAGTTTACCTATATGTTTGCCATAGCCTACCTGAGTGCGCTGCTGGTATATGTGGCTTTCAAATAGTTAAGAAGGGCTTTGATTATTGTAATAAGAGAGCATGATTTTAACCCTTCTTAAGTCGCGGCCGAGTCAAAGAGGAGCAGCATTTCCTGCTTCATGTTTGCTTCATAAAACTTCTGGTTTTGCTTCAGGGGCGTTTCTGGTTTTACTTCAGGTATTGGGGCAAAAACTTCTGGTTTGCTTCATGAAGTTTCTGGAAATCGGAAGTTTTTAAAATCGCAACTTGTTTATTTTCAGCGTGTTATGATTTTAATGGGAAATCATCGGGATTTAGATGAGTTTTTGGGAGTTGCGAAATGGGCTGCAAAGGCCAGGAATCATCGGGTTGTGGCTGTTTGTTGAAGTCGGATAAATCGTTCACATGGCGGCAATTCGGCCATTCGCATCCGGACCCGAGTTTGCATTCGTGCATTGTTTTACATGGCTCGTGGTAGGCGGGCGGGTTTGAGGGGTCGCAGGGTTCATCGCCTTCGAGTTCGTCGTAAACCGGGGCTATTGCTACTAACTTTTCGGCTCCATATTCCATTTGCCAGGGGGCATAGCCATTAATACCCTTAGCGACTAAAAATTTATCGGCAAACCAGGCCAACTGCCTTGAAAACCGGGCACTGAGCGGGCGAACAAAATGGCGGAAGGACTCCATCATCTGCATATACTGCGCCAAGGTCTGTTTCTTATTCAATACAGCAATAGAACCGATGATTTTGCGGGTTACTTCGGCTTCCTGTATGGTAGGAATCCTGTTGCCGGGCTCGCGGGCGGCGATTTTGCCCTGCAACTCTACCAACTGGCTACACAGGTTTTCGAGGATGGTAACGGGTGCCTGGAGTGCGGCGGTTTTGAGTTTTTTCCAGGCGTAATGATGGATCCATGTAAAAACGGTGCGTTCGGTGACGCCTACTGCCAGTGCTATCTCTTTCTGGGTTTTACCTTCTACCACATACATGATGCGGGCGGCTTGTTTTTTATCTGACATATGGGATATGCTTAATATGGTGATATTCGTGCGCCAAAATTATTTTGAAGAATTGATACTGATAAAAGAACTTTCTATGATAGTACGTTTTTCGTACTGTCATAGACCGTATACGGTCTATCATAGATTTTTTTTCGGGGTTAATTGATTGGGG
>CAIUZK010000014.1 GCA_903903635.1 uncultured Bacteroidota bacterium | reverse complement strand
TTTTCTGATAACCTGCTGAAATGTACTTGCATAAGCATTTCAGTCTTTTTATCGTACTTTGTAATCACACAATAGCATATTGGTTATACAAATATATGCATTGTTTTTGTAATTTTGTAGGAATTATTTTGAAAGTCTCACAAAGGTATTTATTTAGGTATTTATATGGTTATGGAAATTTTATACAAGCTGTGTTTTTCAATTGATTCGAAAATCCTACTTTCACCCTTCAAATTTGCTATCCATGCGCATCATAACTTACAATGTAAACGGCATTCGGGCCGCAGTGAAGAAAGGCTTTATTGATTGGTTAAAGACGGATCCTGCTGATGTGATCTGCCTGCAGGAGATCAAGGCCAATAAGGAAGACGTGCCTGTTGCAGCAATAAATAGTGCCGGCTATGAAGTTTATTCTTATTCGGCTCACAAAAAGGGATACAGCGGGGTAGCAATACTTACCAAAATAAAGCCGGATAAGGTGCAAAATGGTAATGGCATCATGCAGAGCGATGCCGAGGGTAGGGTAATAAGAGCAGATTTTGGAAAGCTAACCATAGTAAATGCTTATTTTCCGAGCGGTACAAGTGGCGAGGAAAGGCAGGGGTATAAATACCAGTGGCTTGATGAGTTTTTTGACTACATAAACGATCTGCGCAAAACTCGCCCTGATCTTGTGATATGTGGCGACTACAATATTTGCCATAAGGCAATAGATATACATGATCCGGTCCGCAATAAGAATAATACCGGGTTCCTGCCGGAAGAGCGGGCCTGGATGGATAATCTATTCGGGAATGGTTTTATTGATACTTTCCGGGTCTTTAACCAGGAACCAAACCAATATACCTGGTGGAGCCAGTTTGCAGGGGCTCGTGCCAATAACAAGGGCTGGCGTATAGATTACATCAGTGTCACAGAACCGCTGGGCAAAAAGCTGGTTCATGCTGAAATATACCCTGATGTAAAGCACTCTGATAATTGCCCGATGTATATGGAAATGGAAGGCTAGCGTGAAAATTTGCAAAGCCGCAGTGCGATCTTTTTGGATTAGCTCCTGGATAAAAGTAGTTTAAGACTTTCGACCTTGTCTTTGTGTAACTGATCTTTTAGGGCTTCAACAGAACTGAATTTCACCTCTTCGCGTATTTTTTTGAGAAATAAGATTTCGAGGTTATGGTCGTAAATGTCCTGATCAAAATCAAATAGATTGGCTTCAATGCGAAGTACTCTTTTGTTGGTAACAGTAGGGTTATAACCTATGCTTAGCATTCCATTGTATGTTATACCGTTATGCTTAGCCTGAATTACATAAACACCAACAGCAGGAATGATCTGGTTGATGTCATCTGGTTGAATGTTGGCTGTGGGGTATCCAATGGTGCGGCCAAGGCGGTTGCCGTGAACTACTTTCCCTTTCAGATTGTAAGGCCTGCCTAACATATCACTGGCTTCTTCCAGCCTTCCGGTAGCTATTGCGTTCCTGATTTTAGTGGAGCTAACAGTAGCTTCCTGTATTAATTGAGCAGGGATCTCTATCAATTCGTATTGGTATTCGGTTGCATAGTTTTCCAGTAATCTGATGTCGCCTTTCCTGTCCTGTCCGAACCTGTGGTCATAACCTATAATGATGGTATGCGGATGGAAATGGTTAACCAGGAAGGTCTCGATATACTGATGGGCGGAAAGGGCTGCAAATTCTTTAGTAAATGGCACTACAATAATATGCTGGATTCCAGTTTCACTGACCAGTTCAAGTTTATCGGTCAATGGAGTGATAATACCCATGGGCTGTTCCGGGAACAACAGTTTCCGTGGATGCGGTTCAAAGGTTATCAGTACGCTTTCACCTTTAACATTTGCCGCATGGGTAACAACTTCTTTCAGAATTGTCTTATGGCCCTTATGTACCCCGTCGAACGTACCAATGGTAAGCACAGCATTTTTGAATGACGGTAATTGTTCTATGTCGTAATATATGGCCATTAATGAGGCGCAAAGGTAATAATAAACGGTACTCAGATGAAATTTATGCTACAAGATTGCCTGTGGCTGCTATTTGCTGTATTTTTTATCGAAATGTTTGCCGTAGTTAATATATATTTCCTCGTCCTTTGCTATTGCTTTGGTAGCAATAATATATAATTCAAGCATGCCGGGGTGCGATCCGTTACTTTCTGCAATTTCATATTTTGCATTCGGTTTCAGGTGGTGGTTGTAGAGTGATCCATAACCAAGGGCCAGCATACAACCGGTTTTTTCATACTCATATACATAGTTCTGGAGCGTGGTTTCCATTAAAAGGTTGGTGTCTTTTTTATCCATGATAATAACCGGACATACTTCAATAACCGCATTTTTTTTAAAATCCACTGAAGCGAAAATGCCTCTGCCTGCCATGTGAATATTTGATTTGCCTACGTAAATTTTCTTACTCATTTAGCTCTTTTGGTTTATGGCTTCGACATTAATATCCGGCAAATAAAATCAAACTCATGTTACGCGATACATATGGCATCGGATAATTGTTTACCCAGCAACAAAACTTTGGGATGAACTGAAGCTTCGTCTGCAAAGTAATACAATCCGGTTTGAGGATTCAAATTTAGATTATGCTCATAAACACGGGATTGTAGCCGGCCATTAATATTATGGGGATAGAGAATAGTTGCACTCCAAATAATAATGCCATTATTTTCAACAGGTTCAAGTCTGCAATCAACAATGCCATCTGCTGTTTCGATGGCAAGTTCAATAGGTTCATGCATGAGGCAAAGATATGGGAAGGAACAGGAAATATAGTAAAGCCATACTAATTACGACGTTGATGTTATCTAATACAGGGATTAAAATCCGGTTATTCCATATTTTTCAGTATTTCATAAAAACCATAGCAGTCTTCAAATGTGTTATAAAGCGGTACAGGCGCGATCCTGATTACATTTGGCTCCCGCCAGTCGGCAACCACTCCATGATGAGTTAATGCCTCGAATACTTCACGTCCTCTATCCTTAAACAATAAGGATAGCTGGCATCCACGGCGCTCTGGTTCTGAGGGAGTTATGATATCGAATGGGAGATGGGTGATTTGCCGGAGCAGGAACTCCATATAAGCAGTAAGCATCAAGCTTTTTTCCCTGAGTTGTTTCATGCCTGCTTTTTCATAAATGTCTAAAGCAGCATTATGAGCAACCATGTTGAATACCGGAGCGTTACTTTGCTGCCAACTAGCAGCGCCCTTTTGAGGCACAAATCCCTTCTGCATTTTAAAACGGGTTTTCTCTTCGTTACCCCACCAGCCACCAAGGCGGAACAATTTGGGATTGTTGCCATGACGCTCATGAACAAATGCGCCACCTACACCTCCTGGTCCGGAATTAAGATATTTGTAGGTACACCAGCAGGCAAAATCTACATTCCAGTCGTGCAATTTTAATGGCAGATTTCCAACAGCATGTGCCAGGTCAAATCCGGCATATGCACCAACAGCATGTGCGGCTTTAGTGATTGCTTCGAGGTCGAAGAACTGGCCGGTATAATAATTTACACCGCCAATCATAACCAGGGCCAGTGAATCTCCTGCTTCAATTATTGCATTCACAATATCAATATCCTCAATCAGGTAAGATCCATGACGGGGTACAATTTCAATTATTGCATCCTCCGGATCGTAGCCATGCATGCGAACCTGTGTTTCCACAGCATACTGATCTGATGGGAACGCACCGGCTTCCATAAGTATTTTATACCTCTTGCCTTCAGGGCGGTAAAAAGAAAGCATCAGCATATGCAGGTTGACAGTAAGCGTATTCATAGCTACAACTTCATCCTTATCTGCCCCCACAATTTCCGATAGTCTTTCAGCAAAAACATGATGGTAGGAAAACCATGGTAAGGCAGCTCTGAAATGTCCTTCTACACCATGCCTGGCCCAGTCTTCCAATTCTTTTTCCATCAGGTAGCTCACGCTTTTGGGTTGCAGACCAAGCGAATTGCCACAGAAGTAGCGCACATCATGGCCATTGTGTTGCGGGAAGTGAAAACGCTCCCTGAAAGGGAATAGTATATCTACCTGATCCTGGGAAACTGCATATTCCCTGTTGGCTTCGAAAGTATAAGTTGCTGAGCTCATTGCCTGCAAAAATACTATGGATATACATAAAACGCTCATGGCATAGGTTCGCTGAAATAATATTTATTAATGAGCTAAATAGTAGCGGGATCTACGGAATTTATAAAACACCTCACAAATGTGTATTAAAATATCATTACCGTTTTATGTATTGTAAGCAAAAGAAGTAGATATTCAAATTGCATTTTTGCCACTTACCGATGATTTAGGTCAGGTGGCCGATAAATCATAGATATTTCAGTGTTTGTGTGCTAAATTTGATTAAAATTTATAACAATGAAAGGATTATATATTGCTTTAGGCATCTTATTGGTAATGCTTTTGTGGGGAGGCTGTAGTTATAACAGTATGAACAGGGGCAGAATAAATATTAATGCCAAATGGGGAACAGTTCAGTCTTCCTACCAGCGAAGGGCGGATCTGATACCTAATCTGGTTTCGACAGTAAAAGGGGCTGCGGATTTTGAAAAATCAACCTATGTGCAGGTAGCTATGGCAAGGGCAGGTGCACTTAAAACATTGACACAGGGAAGTGCTGATCAGTTGACACCACAAAAAATGGCGGAAATACAGAGGACATCGAATGAGGCACAAAGCGCTGCAAAAATGGCCATCAATGTGGCTTTTGAACAGTATCCACAACTGAAAGCCAACCAGAATTTCATGCAATTGCAGGACGAACTGGTGGGAACTGAGAACCGGATAAATGTGGCCAGGAACTATTTTAATGAAGCCGTTCAAGGCTATAATGTCAGTGTTACCTCTTTTCCGGGAAATATCCTGGCGAAAATGTTTGGATTTACGGAGCAACCTATGTTCCAGTCTGATCCGGGAGCACAAAATGCGCCAAAAGTTCAATTCTGATGCACTAAATTCTAATTATGTTCTCATTGTTCAGGAAGAAGGCGATGCTTGATCCGGAGTCTCAAAGGAAGATTGTGGCAAGCATAATTGCAGCAGAAAAAAATACAAGTGGTGAGATCCGTGTTTACATGGAACATCATTGTGGGTATCTGGATCCTTTGCATAGAGCGCAGGAAATATTTTCCAGCCTTGGGATGGAAAAGACACCTTCACGAAATGCTGTAATCATTTATATAGCGCTTACAGACCGGCAGTTTGCCCTGTTTGGAGATAACGCTATTTATGAAAAAGCAGGTGGTGCGGAGTTCTGGAAAAATGCCACATCAAAACTAACCGGTCATCTTAAGCAAAACGAAGTGGCTGAAGGAGTATGTAACTGTATTCTTGAGCTGGGAGCAGCCATGGCTGCTCACTTTCCTCCAGATATGAACATTAAGAAAAATGAATTGCCTGACGAAATAGTATTTGGGAAATGATCAATTTTATGTGTGAAAGGCTCCGGTTAGTCGGGATTTTGTTTTTACTGCTTGTGGGCAGCCTCCACGTTATTGCCGGAGATAAAGACTTTCCGGATAAGCCTGATCTGCCTGCTCTGGTAAACGATTTTGCGCATTTACTTCATCCCGGTGATCTGTCTCAGCTTGAACAAAAGCTGGATGATTTTGCTAAAAACACCTCCACTCAGATAACTATTGTAACCATTAAAAATCTGGGTGGGCATGATGTTCAGGAATATTCGGTTGAAGTGTTTAACCGGTGGGGACTAGGAGAAAAGGGGAAGGATAACGGTGTATTGTTACTTATCTCAGCCGACGACCACCAGGCATGGATTACTGTAGGAAAGGGACTTGAAGGGGTGCTGACAGATTCGAAAGCCGGTTTGATTTTCAGAAATGAACTAAGGCCGGCCTTTAAGGAAGGTAATTATTACAAAGGTCTATCTGATGCGGCAGATGCGATTATTGCCGTAACCAAGGATGAATATAAGGCAGATGGAATTAATCAAACGGAACATAATGTTCCGTTTACAGCGGCTATTGTATTTGTGATCTTTATCCTGATTATTATCCGCCTGTTCAGGCGTGGAGGGGGTGGAGGTAGAGGAGGGGGTGGTATAGGCAATTTTGCCACAGGTATGTTGCTGGGCAATATGCTCGGCGGGGGATGGGGTGACCGTGGTGGCGGATGGGGCGGAGGAGGAGATGGCGGTTTCGGTGGTTTTGGAGGCGGTAGCACTGGAGGCGGTGGGGCAGGAGGAAGTTGGTAATGAACCAAAGTACTGATAAGCCTTGATGATTTATTGGGTTTTCAATTTTTGATACCTTTCACCCTGAACCCGGTTATCTGTTTAAACTATTCCATTTTACCCCGTTTTTTTACATCCTAAACATGGCAAACTGTTTGTACATTTGCATTCTGAAATTTCAGAACCTAAACAGTTTTTTTTACGTGGCTTTTTGTTTAAGACTTTTTGGGAAATAAGTATATTTCAAGTGTTTATTTTCAACTTGTATTTTGAGCATAACCTGATAATATGTTTAAATGATTTTATGAAAAAGAAATTTAAATTCCTTGGTGTAAGTTCGGGTATTTGTGCGCCTACCGCCAGGGGGAAAATGGGCGCAGAGCTGGGGTTTAGCGCTATCAGGAAATACGCTAATTCCCAAAAGCCAAAAATCTTCAAGAAAAGGAATGTAAAGGAAATAGTATCACCTAAAGACCTGTTCGATTATATTGAAAATCCCAAGTATACAAGCGATTTTTTTTACGATCTGAAACCACCTTCATTAAAGGGCTTGTCAGGCAAAATATATGAATCTATACTTGCCAACAAGGATAAGGTAATGACAGATATTACCATGGGTAAGAAAACGCCTTTCAGTTTCTTGTATAAGATCATAAAAAAGAACAAAAAGAAAATAGCACACGACACTGTTGTTTTTCCACGCAGCGCCAATGTTTCGAGGCATATCAAGTATCTGTACAAGATATTTGAGAAGATAAGCTACAGTGTAAAAGATACCTTGCAGCATGATAATATACCTTTCGTTTTAGCAGGCGACCATTCTACAGCAGCGGCAACAATTGCAGGAATAAAGCAATATCTGGCAGAGCATAAACCAAGTGAAAGACTTGGTGTAATCTGGATAGATGCACATGTTGATGGCCATTGTCCTTATTCTACACCATCAGGGAATTATCATGGCATGCCAATAGGTATTGCATTGGGGTTGAAGAAAAACTATGCGCCTAATGCAAAGGATAACTTCCTGACCATAGAGAACAAAAAAGAATGGGAAAAATTGTGCACAATTCATGGTGGAGATGGCCCCATGCTTAAGAAGGAGGAACTGGTTTATATCGGTATAAGGTCCTGGGAACCGCACGAAGAAGTATTGCTGGAAGAGATAAAGCATTATAAACTTACCCGTATCGATGAACGCAAAAGTGGGGGTTCCGGGCTAAGAACTGGTGAAAAGTGGAAAATGTTTAACGGGGATGCTGATAAATTTCACCTTAAAAATAAAAGTCTTCCGCTTGTTTGTGAAGAGACCCTTGCCTATTTAAGTAAAAATGGTTGTAAGCATTTGTATATTTCTTTCGATATAGACTCCATTGACTGTAGTGTGGTGCCGGGAACAGGTACCCCTGAGCCTTATGGACTGGGAGTAGATGAGGTGAAATATATGCTGAAGACTTTTTGCCAGAACAAGGACGTTCCTTTAATAGGAATGGAACTCGTAGAGGTAAATCCGTTACTGGATGTAGATAATAGTACCGTAAAGACCGCCTTTGAAATAATAAAATCGTTAGTAGATAAATAATGAACATACTGAACCATAATAAAGTTAAACTGCAACTTGCTGAATTAATAGAAACAGCCTTCAAATCTTCGGGTATTGAAGAGCCGTTACAGGATATATATAATGCAATAGGATTCCCTCCCGATTCTAATCTTGGTCACTATACATTCCCGTGTTTTAATCTTGCCAAAAAGATGAAAACGGCACCCAATAAGATCGCTGAACAAATAGCTAAAGCCTTTACAGCAGGCGATATATTGGCAACAGTAGAATCAGTTGGACCTTATATCAATTTCAGGTTGAACAGTGGTTTTTTGGGTAAGATGGTATGCGAAGAAATTGAGAATGGAGCGCTTTTTACCAGGAAACTGGTGAATGAACCACCCAAAACCATGATCGAATATTCGCAACCCAATACGCACAAAGAACTGCATGTAGGGCATATGCGTAATTTATGTCTTGGAGATGCGTTGATAAAGTTACACCGATATTGTGGTTACGATATTATTTCAGCAACTTTCCCCGGCGATGTTGGGACACATGTAGCTAAGTGCCTTTGGTATCTCAAGTACCACAATATGCAACCTATACCTGAAACCAATAAGGGTGCATGGCTGGGAACTATGTATAGCAAAGGTCATCTGCTGCTGGAAAAGGAAATCGGTACAGAAAAAGAAGCAGAAAACAAGAAGCAGCTATCTGAAATACTGACTCATCTGGAAAACCAGCAGGGCGAATTTTATGACCTTTGGAAGCAGACCAAGGAATGGTCTGTTGAATTAATGAATGAAGTTTACAATTGGGCCGGGGTGCATTTTGATAGATGGTACTGGGAGTCGGATGTTGATGTGCCATCTGTAGAATTAGCTAAGCAATATTATGAAAAAGGCTTGTTTGTAGAATCACAAGGCACAATAGGTGTTGATCTTACTGAGTACAATCTGGGTTTTTGCATGCTGCTCAAAACCGATGGTCATGGCCTGTATGCTACAAAGGATATTGAGCTCGCAAGAAGGAAGTTTGATGATTTCAAAATCGAAAAGAGTGTATATGTAGTTGATAAAAGGCAGGCGCATCATTTTGCTCAGGTATTTAAGGTGCTAGAATTGATGGGTTATGAAAATGCTAAAAAATGTTACCATCTGCAGTATGATTACGTTGAGTTACCTGATGGCGCTATGTCCTCAAGAAAAGGGAATATAGTACCTATTATGAGTCTTATCGACCAAATGCATAATTCCGTAAAGAAGGATTACCTCAATAAGTATCTGGGTGATTGGGGACAAGAGGAAATAGATAGTACGGCTGACATTATCTCGAAAGGTGCTATTAAATATGGAATGATCAAAATTGATCCTAGCCGCAAGATCGTGTTCGATATGAAGGAATGGTTGAAGATTGATGGAGATTCCGGGCCATACCTGCAATATACTTACGCCCGCATCAATTCATTGGTGAGAAAACTTGCTGATGAAGTAACAGCCAAGTCTGATTGGTCGGTACTGAATGAGGATATAGAAAAGCAGTTGATGGTAAAGCTGGGAGAATTCAACAATCAGGTTGTTCAGTCGTGCATAGAATATAAACCTAATGTACTTTGCACTTATTTATACGAATTGAGTAAACTGTTTAATAATTTTTATAACGTATTGAATATCAGGAGAACTGAGGATGAAGTAGTGAAAAGCAGCAGGGTAGAGCTCACAAAGTGTGTGGCTATCACGTTGAAGAAAGGACTTGAATTATTGGGTATTCCTGTGCCTGCAAGAATGTGATTACTTAATAGTTAAAATGAAGGAATGAAGTAGAAATTGTTGGTTTCGTGTTGCTAAAAAAAAATAACTTTGAATACGTTTAATAATTCCTAATTTCCGTTCACAATTATACCTTTTAATTAAGAAATGAACAATACCACTTACTCAGATCTCGTCCATCAGACGTTTCATTTTCCTCAAGAGGGATTTGACATTACAGATAATGATACCCTCTTATTTAATAAGGTGGATATGCAGGCCCTGATTGATAAGTATGGTACGCCATTCAAACTGACCTTTCTCCCTAAGATCGGCATGCAGATTGCCAAGGCGAAAAAATTGTTTAACGATGCTATCAGGAAACATAAGTATAGCGGCAATTATTATTATTGCTATTGCACAAAGAGCTCTTATTTTTCATTTATAGTAGAAGAAACCTTAAAGCATGGTGTTCATTTAGAAACATCTTTCGACTACGATATTGATATCATCAGGCAGTTGTACAAGCGGAGAAAAATAACCAAGGATATCCGTATCATCTGCAATGGTTTTAAAACAAGAAATTATACCCGCAGCATTTCTAAACTCATCAATGATGGGTTTAAGAATGTGTTACCAATTCTTGATAACAAGAATGAGTTTGACGATTATAAGAAATCAATTCGTACCAAAGACCCGGTAAACATAGGTATCAGGATTGCAACTGAGGAGGAACCAACATTTGATTTCTATACATCCAGGTTGGGTATCCGTAGCCGCGATGTACTGGAATTTTATGTAGATAAAATGAAAGGTAATGAGAAGTTCAATCTGAAAATGATACACTTCTTCATGAATAAGGGGGTGAAGGATGATGTGTATTATTGGAGTGAGCTGAATAAGGTATTAAATATCTATTGTCAGTTGAAGAAAGTTTGTCCTGAATTGGATTCTTTGGATATTGGTGGTGGTTT
The DNA here is from genome assembly GCA_903903635.1 of uncultured Bacteroidota bacterium. Taxonomy (GTDB): domain Bacteria; phylum Bacteroidota; class Bacteroidia; order Chitinophagales; family Chitinophagaceae; genus Nemorincola. Next base: position 38,872 of record CAIUZK010000014.1, on the reverse strand, counting down.
CCCAATCAAGCATTCGCTTGGTTTTGATTATGATTATACCTACATGGTAAATGAGATTGTATCGACTATCAAGGCTGTTTGCAAGAAGAACAAGGTTGATATGCCGGATATATATACCGAATTTGGTTCGTTCACGGTTGGAGAGGCAGGGGCAGTGGTGTATAGTGTGCTGGATGAAAAAATGCAGAACGACCGTGAGATATGGTATATGATCGACAGTTCGTTTATTACTACACTTCCGGATACATGGGGTATAGGTGAGAAGTTTCTGATGCTGCCTATCAACAAATGGGATAAGGAGTACCAGGAGGTACACCTTGGCGGGCTTACCTGCGATGGGCATGATTACTACACTTCAGAAGAGCATATAAATGCAGTGTTCCTGCCTAAACTGGAAAAGGAAAAAGGGAAAGATCCTCTTTACATAGGCTTCTTTCATACAGGCGCTTACCAGGACCAGATATCGGGTTACGGAGGCATCAAGCATTGTATGATACCATCGCCCAAACATGTGGTGGTTGAATATGATAAAGATGGTAACCTGGAGGACTGGTTATATGCCAGGGAACAAACTCCGCAAAGCATGCTTAAGATATTAGGGTACATCAGGTAATCCTTAAAAAGGATCACCTGATGTACTTTAGTGGCATGTATTATTTGATTCAGGAAAATGCTTTAGTAACTAATTCCTGCTGCTCTATAGCATGTTTTTTAGCGAAGCCGGTAGCAGTTGATGCACTTGCCGACCTGCTGATATACTTCATCGGAAAGTCTTCCAGATTGGCCTGCAGGAAGGTTAGTGCGCCCATATTCCGGGGTTCTTCCTGCACCCATATCCAATCGGCATTTTTGTATCTCACTCGTAGTGCTTCCAGTTGTTTTTGAGGTACCGGGTAAACCTGCTCAAGCCGTATTACAGCAACATCTTCCCTCTTATCGGTAAGCTGTTTTTCACTCAGATCAAAGTATATTTTACCTGTACAAAGCAAAATCCTCTTTACTGCATCTGCATTATTAATGCTCTGATCGTCAATAACTTCTTTAAAGCCACCTAAAGTAAACTCACTAACAGGTGAGTAAGACCTGATATGCCTCAGATTAGCTTTCGGTGAGAAATTGATCAATGGTTTTCTGAACTGCCAGGTGAGCTGACGGCGCAAAGCATGAAAGAAATTGGCTGCCGTAGTAATGTTGGTGATTACCACATTTAGCTCAGCACACATCTGCAGGAAACGCTCCATTCTGGCACTTGAATGTTCCGGGCCACCACCTTCATAACCATGTGGCAATAGCAGAACAAGGCCATTCATATTGCCCCATTTTTGCTCAGCGCTTACTATGTACTGGTCTATTATTGTTTGGGCGCCATTGGCAAAATCACCATATTGTGCTTCCCATATCACAAGGTTATTTGGATTGGCCATAGCATAACCAAACTCAAATCCAAGTACAGCAAATTCACTTAATAATGAATTGTAAATATAGGGGATGCCCTGATTATCACTAATATGGCTTAAGCGGTTGTAGGGTTCATTAGTTATCTGATCGTAGATAACAGCATGCCTGTGCGAGAATGTGCCTCTTTTTACATCTTCGCCACTCAGTCTTACTTCATTGCCCGAAGCCAGCAAACTGGCATAAGCCATCAATTCGCCTGTTGCCCAGTCTATCTTCTCTTCCTTTTCAAACAACGTTATTTTGTCCTGGAGTAGCTTTTCAACTTTCCTTAAAGGGTTAAAACCTTCTGGCCAGACCATTAAAGCGCCAAACAATTTCCTGAACTGTTCTTCAGTAATGGCAGTCTCCGGAGATTGATCAAAATCCACATCCTTTGCTTTCCGCAGTTCCTGCCACCAAAGTTCAGGTTTCTGATATTTATAGGGTAATGGCTTTTGCTTGGCTTCGTCCAGCCGTTCCTGTAGCTCGGCCCAGAATCCCTTTTCCATATCCTTCGCAAGGTTTTGCGCTTCAGGCTCTCCATGTTTCAGCAGATATTGGGTATATACCTCACGTGGATTAGGATGCTTATCTATAAGGGAATATAGTTGCGGTTGTGTAAACTTTGGTTCATCGCCTTCATTATGACCATGCTTACGATAGCATACCATATCAATGAAAATATCCTGGTTGAATTTTTGCCGATATGCCAGAGCCAGGGCAGCGCATTTTACCACAGCTTCGGCATCGTCGCCATTCACATGTAGTACAGGGGCATGCAACATAGAGGCCAGGCTGGTACAATAATTTGCCGAACGGGCATCATCGAAATCAGTTGTAAAACCAATCTGGTTATTAATAACATAGTGTATGGTTCCACCGGTAAAATAACCTTCGAGCAATGACATCTGCAACAATTCGTAACCAACACCCTGGCCTGCAACAGCCGCATCGCCATGAATAAGTATAGGCAATACCTTATGGTATTCCCTGTTGTAAAGAGTATCTGCTTTTGCTCTGGCAAACCCGGTAACCACAGGATTCACAGCTTCGAGGTGCGATGGGTTAGGGGTGAGCTGAACATTGATCTCCTTGCCAGAGGGTGTAACTATATTTGACTGAAATCCCAGATGGTACTTTACATCTCCGCTTCCCATTGTCATATCAACAGGCATATTGCCTTCAAACTCCGAGAATATCTGCTCATAAGTTTTACCAAGGGTATTGGCCAGAATATTAAGCCTGCCCCTGTGTGCCATGCCTATCACAACTTCTTCAACACCATCATCGGCAGCATCGTTAATGATCCTGTCAAGGGCCGGAACTGTTGTTTCGCCACCTTCAAGTCCAAAACGTTTCTGACCGATGAATTTGGTATTCAGGAATTTCTCAAAGATGACGCCTTCATTCAATTTCTCCAGTATGCGTTTCCGCTCTTCATTGGAGAATTGCTTTTTTATCATTTCTTCAAAATTCTTCTGCACCCATTTGTATTTTTCCGGGTCATTGATGTAGGTGTATTCAATACCCACATTGCCAACATATAATCGCTTGAGTTTTGTAATAATGTCTTTCAGCGGGGCATCTTTGGCACCCACAAACCTGCCGGCAAAAAATGAAGTTTCCAGGTCGGCATCGGTTAGGTTAAACCGTTCCAGCTCCAATTGTGCATGGCGATCTTTACGGGCACGTATGGGATTGGTTGTAGCAGACAGATGTCCACGCTTACGGTATGCCCTGATGAGCTCAAATACTCCGATTTCCTTAGCCATATGATCTGCACTTACCAGATCGTTTTTGGAGGTGATTGCCGGAGGGTTACCCTCTTTTTGGTTGGCGATTGCAAAATCGAAACCTTCAAAAAATTTCTTCCATTCCGGATCAACAGAAGAGGGGTCTTGGGCAAAATCCTGATAAAGTGAATCAATATAGGCCGGATCCGGGCCAGTAACGTATGAAAAGTCTTTCATTTAGGTTTCAGATAACTGAATTAAAAAGCATGGTTTGCCTATGCGAAATTAGGCTATTCGCAGAGTATTGCCGAATCTGAATAAGTATTATTGGATAGTTTTAACAAGAAAGCACGATTACCTTAGTCAGGTTCATTTCCGTTCAATATTGCAGGTTGCTTTCTTGGGTGATTGGGGTTGTATTTTACGGATAACCGCACAAAAAAAACTGCCCTCACAATGTGTGAGGGCAGCACAAAAGATTAAGTATTATTTGTCTTACTTGGTCAGTTTGAAATCACCGTTGGTAATGTTATCAATATGACCGGCGCCATCAATGGCCTGGAAATAAAATTTGCCGCAGAAGTTAACAGTATCATTTGCAGTCATATAAATTTCACCAGAGTTACCAAGTACACTTTGATAATACCCTGCTGAATAGCCTATGCTGTCGGTCCATAATGCATATTTATCATATTGCTTATACCCCATATTGTACAGGTTATTTCCCCATACATTTTGAAGCTCCATTATAAGATACTTGCCATTTCCATAAGCAAAAATAACATTGGTGCCAATGGAGTCAACCCAATAAACCGAAGCAGAATCGGTGGACCAATGACTACCATTGATGTTGAGACTTACTTTATGTCCGTCGTTTGGCCATACAAAATCACCGGCTTTTAGCGGATTAAGAGGGTTAATACTTCCATTTGCATTGCTTGAGGGATTAGCTATATAAGCTCCGCTACTGCAGGAACCTAAACTATAAGCTATACCAGCCAGTAAAAGAATGGAATAAAGGATCTTGTTCATAGATATTATTTACGAGTAAAGATACTAAGCATTGTAATAATACAAAATAATATTTTGCAGAAAACGTTAGATTGCAGAGTTTATGAACAGAATTTATCTTCTTGTGACAATAATATTGTTTTCACTGTCTGTATTAGTTTCAGGTCAGGTGCAATATTCCGGCAGGGTGTATGATGCTGTTTCTAAACAGGCTTTACCCTTTGCCACTATTAAATTCGGTGATAGTGGTGAAGGTATGGTTGCTGATCTGGATGGTAATTTTCTGGTACCGCCATCGACATCAGGTAAGATCGCCTACATCGAAATATCCTGCCTGGGTTATCAAACACTACGATTATCGATGCCGCTGGTTAAGAAAGAATTCTTTCTGCAACCCGAAATAAGGTCATTGGGTGATGTAGTGATAAAGCCCCCTTACGAAAAGATCAGGCGAATACTAAAACTGGCTATTGCCAATAAAAAATACAATAACCCTGATAAGTATGACTGGTACCAATGTCATGTCTATTATAAGATGTTAGCTGATTTCACTGTGCCTGATTCTATAATGAAGGATACCAGTAAGGATACCAGGGAATTAAAGACTTTTCTCGACCAGCAGCACCTGCTCATGTCCGAAACCTATAGTATACGCACCTGGCGTTCTCCTCAGCAATTGCAGGAAGATGTAGTTGCATCCAGGATTTCCGGGCTTAAAAAGGCGATGTTTACCAGCCTGGTGACTGATATTGTTCCGTTTCATTCTTATAATGATTACCTCACAATGAATGGTAAAGATTACCATAATCCGGTCAGTTATGGATTTGAACAGTATTATAAGTTCAATCTGAATGATGAATTGCTGCAGGGAAACGATACCATGTGGGTGCTAAGTTTTAAACCACAGGGACATAACGGCAATGAGCTGCAGGGAACTGTGTACATTAACTCCAATGGCTATGCCATATCGCATATTATAGCAAGGGCAATAGATACTATGCTTAAACTCAATGTAAGGATAGAGCAGGAATACACCTGTTTGCCGGTTTCAGATCGTGAAAGTAAGTGGTTCCCGAAGCATCTGAATTACATTATAGACTGGGAGCAAAATGCTAAAAAGTCACCCATTACACTACATATGAAGGGGACTTCAGTAATTGATTCTGTAAACTGGGTGGGAAACAAGGGTTTTCGTTTTGATAAAGCACATACGATAAGATTAGAAACAAAGGCTGATGAAATTGGAGATTCCACCTGGAAAAAGCTGCGGCCTGAGCAACTGGATCTGAAAGAACTGACTACCTACAGGGTAATTGACAGCCTCGGCGAAAGGATTCATGCCGATCAGATAATGAAGTACCTGGCAAAATTGCCGGATGGTAAGGTGCCGATAGGGATTTTTGATATGGATATTAATAGGTTGTTTAGCTACAACTATTATGAAAATGTGCGGCTCGGTCTGGGATTACAAACAAATGAACGATTGATGGAGCGATTTTCTGTTGGTGGGTGGGGTGGTTATGGCTTTTTGGATAAACAATGGAAATACGGGGCTTTTGCTGAAGCATATGCAGGCAGGTATAAAGATTTTATTTTCAGGGCAGGCTATAATGATGACCTTAATGATCCGGGCAGGGTGCGGCTATCAAGGGATCTGGATAAAAACTACCTGAACTCGTACCTGCTAAGGCAGGTGGATGAAACTAAAACGGCTTATGTTTCCATAAAAAAGAAATTGGGTTATCTGAACTTAGAATTAAACGGACGGCAACAGGAGATCATACCGCAATATAAATACCTGCTCGAAAACAACCAGGGCTATTTCAATCAGTTTACAGCCACAGAAGCAGCCTTAAGTTTCAGATATGCTTATGCCGAAAGGACCGCTCCTTTTTCAGGAAGCTATTTCAGCCTTGGTTGTAAATACCCTGTCTGGTATGGTAAAATAACTTCCGGAGCATTGAATACAGGTGGTTATACCACCAATTATAATCAGGCTTTAAGTGCAGTTGCCTGGCAGAAACACATTAACCGGATAGGTACTGAGCATTTTCTTGTGGAGGCCGGTAAATTATGGAGCGATGATGCTATGCCCCTGAGTAAACTATTTGCCGGAAATGGCTATAAATTTGATCTTAAGGAGAGTTTGCCGGCTTCTATCTACATATTTGGCGGTTTTATGACCATGTATCCTTACCAGTTTTATTCCGACCAGTTTGTGAGCGTTATGATCCGTCATGATTTCGACTGGAAGTTATATAAACTGGAAAAGAAACAATTTATAATGAGCTCAGCTCCCAATATCTGTCTGCAATACAATGTGCTATATGGAACCATGCAGCATTCAGGAGCTCAGCATTTTACCTCTTTCATGGTTCCGGATCCTGCTTATCAGGAGACAGGATTGTTGCTCAACAATCTATTGCGTGTCCGCTATTTGAATTTATATTATGTTACCCTGAATTTCGGGTATTTCTACCATATAAATGCAACATCTGGCTTCGATAATAAACTGAATGGAAGATTTGCCTATGGAGCAGGAATCGATTTGTAATTACTGCTCCATAAGCTTATTGAATTTTATAATCCCAGTTCTTTCCTTTGGCTTTCGTCTATACCTGATGGTGCATCCAGCATAACATCCCTTCCGGAATTATTTTTGGGGAATGCTATAAAGTCACGAATGCTTTCCTGGCCACCAAGTAAGGAACATAAGCGATCGAAACCAAAAGCAAGTCCGCCATGGGGTGGGGCGCCATATTCAAATGCTCCCATCAGGAAACCGAATTTATCCTGTGCTTCTTCCTTGCTCATGCCCAATGCAGCAAACATTTTTTCCTGCAGATCACGTTGGTAAATACGAATGGAACCGCCACCTATCTCCGTGCCATTGAGCACCATATCGTAAGCATTTGCTTTTATTTCACCATAACGGCTCAAGTCGTTCATCAGTGCAATGTGGTCTGGCTTTGGTGAGGTAAACGGATGGTGCCGTGCAACCCAGTGATTGCCTTCCTCATCATATTCAAATAGCGGGAAGTCAATGACCCAAATAGGTTTGTAAACCGCAGGATTGCGCAATCCCAGGCGATTACCCATTTCCAGCCTGAGCTCACTCATGGCCTTACGGGTGCGTGTTTCAGCTCCGGCAAGTATAAGAATAAGATCACCGGCCTTTGCATGGCAATAAGCCGCGAACTCTTTAAGTTTTTCCTCATTAAAGAACTTATCAACACTGCTCTTGAAAGTTCCATCGGCATTACATTTCACATTTACCACTCCGCTCATGCCTATCTGGGGGCGTTTCACCCATTCGGTCAGTTCATCTATCTGTTTCCGGGTATATTCTGCACATCCGGGCACCGCTATTGCCAATATGGTTTGGGCATCATCAAATACTTTAAATGCGCCTTCTGCCAGCGGGCAGCCATCCTGAATTTTACCTTCCACTTTCAGATTCCGGATTTTCATCTCAAACCTGATATCGGGTTTATCATTGCCATAATGCCACATAGCATCATCGAATGTCATTCTTGGGAAAGCCTCAGTCATCTCAATGCCTTTCACGTCTTTGAAAACGTGCTTGAACAGGCCTTCAAAAATATTCAGGATATCTTCCTGCTCTACAAAGCTCATTTCGCAGTCTATCTGGGTAAACTCCGGCTGGCGATCTGCCCTGAGGTCTTCATCCCGGAAGCACTTTACTATCTGGTAATAACGGTCGTAACCACTCACCATCAGCAACTGCTTGAAGGTTTGGGGACTTTGAGGAAGGGCATAAAACTGGCCTTCGTTCATACGCGAAGGCACTACAAAGTCGCGGGCGCCCTCGGGTGTGCTGCGTATAAGGAACGGAGTTTCAATATCCCAGAAACCTTGAGTATCCAGGTAATTACGCACAGACCTGTTTACCCGGTACCGGAGTTCCATATTGCGTTTCAGCACCGGCCTGCGCAGGTCGAGATAGCGGTATTTCATCCGCAGTTCATCGCCACCATCTGTTTCCTCTTCTATGGTAAACGGAGGCGTATTGGCGCTGTTCATTATTTTGAATTCAGCAACACCAATTTCGATATCCCCGGTAGGTATTTTATTGTTTTTATTACTGCGCTCCAGCACAACACCCTTTACCTGTATTACAAATTCGCGGCCCAAGGGGTTTTTGTCCAGCAGTGAATTCAACTGCTCATTGAACAGTAATTGGGTGATGCCATACCGGTCTCTCAGGTCTACAAAGGTGATACTGCCAAATTTGCGAACTGTTTGCACCCAGCCGGCCAGGGTAACTTCATTGCCTGTATGTTGTGATCTTAACTCTCCACAAGTATGTGTACGGTACATAGTTATTGTTTATAAAAGAGTGCGAAGATAAGTGACGATGATTAAATATTAATTGCTCACTGGCAGAATGGCAATAATATATATAGCTGCCTAAAGGAGGCTTCCGAATGAATAACCTTTTTATTGACACTATAAGGCTCTTATAATTTTGGTTTATATTTGACTGCCATTTGAATCTATTTTTTAAATTTTCCATAATGTAAAACCGGGCATGTTATTTGTGGTGGTTTTATTAGCATAAATTATCGTTTATGAAACGCTGTTATTTTATATTGCTGATTACACTTTTGTATGCACCGCTGCTGCAAGCCCAAACCATTAGCACGATATGCGGCTCGGGTGAAGCTGGTGAAACCGGCGATGGCGGCCCTGCATCGGTCGCCAAAATATATCCGGGAGCACTTGCAGTGGACCATGCAGGCAATATTTACATTGTTGTTGGACCTGCGCGAATAAGGAAAATTTCGGCATCGGGCATTATTACTACTATAGCCGGGACAGGTGTTTCTGGTTATTCAGGCGATGGTGGGCCAGCCTCTGCTGCTGAGATAGATAATTTTTTTGGTTGCCTCGCTGTAGATGATACTGGTAATGTCTATTTTGCCGATATGTACAATTACTGCATTAGAAAAATTGATACCGCAGGCATTATTACTACTATAGCCGGCACACCAACGTTTGGCGGCAGTGATGGTGATGGAGGGGCTGCAACAAATGCCCGCCTGGCACTACCTGACGGCTTACTCATTGATAAGCATGGAAATTTATATTTTACCGAGTACGCATATAATTCAAGCCGGGTAAGGAAAGTAAGTGGGGGTATCATCACCGCATTTGCTGGTGGGGGCGGTGCCGGCGATGATGGCGATGGCGGGCCAGCCACTAATGCCCGCTTAAGGCAACCAGGTGCAATGGCCATGGACGAAATTGGAAACATATATGTGGTTGCTGGTGCCAGGATCAGAAAGATAGATACAAGCGGTATTATTACCACAGTTGCAGGGCCTGTTGGGCCTATATATACAGGAGATGGCCACCCAGCCACAAATTTTTCTTTCGTAGTACCGGAAGGTATTGCTGTTGATAAATTAGGTAACATATTTATCTCAAGCCCTTATACCATACGTTATGTGGACGTAAATGGTCTGTTGTGGACTTATGCTGGCACTGATATCGCAGGTTATAGCGGAGACAACGGGCCTGCTATCCTTGCCCAGATAAACGAACCATTGAGCATAGCAATGAATTCTAGTGGTGAATTGTATGTTTCAGAGTTCAATGGCTACCGTATACGAAAAATCACTGCTACAACCGGGGTGCAAAATACCGCCCGGCAAAATAGCGAGGTGAGCATTTACCCTAACCCGTGCACAGGCAGCTTCACCATTTCGCTACCACAGTCGACAGGACTTAAAACCATTAACATAACAGATATGGCAGGCCGCACCATGGCCATTCGCCATACTACCGATTCTGATCCTATTGAGTTCATCCTATCCCTGCCACCTGGCCCTTATATTGCACAGATTATCACTGAACAGGCCGTATACCGGCAGAAGATATTGGTGCAGTAGGGGATAAGAAATTTCCCATAACTCAAAACCGGGCATATTTTTTGTGGTGGTTTTATTAGCATAAATTCTCGTTTATGAAACGCAGCTTTTTTATATTGCTTATTACACTTTTGTATGCACCGCTGCTGCTTGCCCAAACCATTAGCACGATATGCGGCACGGGTGAAGCCGGTGAAACCGGCGATGGGGGCCCGGCATCAGCCGCAAAAATATATCCGGGAGCATTGGCAGTAGATCATTCGGGTAATATCTACATTGTTGCTGGCCCTGCCCGCATCAGGAAAATATCAGCATCGGGCATCATTATCACAATAGCCGGTACCGGTGTTTCCGGTTATTCGGGCGATGGCGGGTATGGTTGCCAGCAAGGAAGTTAATGTGGTTAGCCGTTACGAGTCTTTGAGCAAGAACAATGTAATGGGTGACTTCAGGTTTATAGTAATGGAGAAATGTATCGTCCTGAAAAAAGTAGAGTTTTTAGTGGTAGTCCTGCTACCGATTTACAAATTTGGAGTAACCTTTATGTATTGACTTCACTCAATTGATCATCTGCGGGAGCGCATGTGATGCCAGTATTGGTGATGCCAATACCTGTGAGGACGATAAGGCCTCCTGGGACCAATAATGATACAAGAATCCATAATTACAATGATCAAAACAAAAAGGACAAGCATTCGGCGCATATAGGAATATGTTTTGATAGTTATGGATGCAAATATAGGTAATGATCAATACTGCAACAATATTTCATGATTATGTGCAAACTAATTATAACATCAACTCGGGTTTTTAGACAGATAATTCAGGAATTGAAATTTTATTATTCTCTAGTTCGAAGAAATAATATAGTTGTATTGGTTATGTGAATTTCTTTTTTTAACTCCCCATTTTGAAATTCTCCATTCTTCATCATATCTTTGCCGCACTAAATCATTAAGATGCCACAAAAAATAACTCCAAGCGGAAAAGATAAATCAATGCTTTTATTGCATATCGTAGTATTTGCAATCGTAACTGTACTCTCCTGGATGATGTATGATCCTAAAAACGGGCACTGGGCTTACCCATGGCCGGCTTGGACTACAGCAGCATGGGCGCTTGCATTGCTCGGGCACTTCTGTATTGTTTATACCAGTTATGAAGATAAAGGTCACGATGTTTTCAGGAGTCAGCAATAATTTTGACTTTTTCCTGTCGGAAATATAAACTTTTACCCCAATTGCCTTTCGCAACTGGGGTTTTTTGTTAATACTTTAATGGGGTATCAGCGAAAGTGATAGCCTGTTTCATGGTATAAAGAAGTGTTTAGCCTAACTTTGGCTGCTCCGGTTATTTTACTTCCGGATACCACTGAAAAATAACAAAACAATGAAGAAATCGCACATAATATTATTACTGCTTATAGTAGGCGCTATTGTTGCCATCGTGGCTTCATTTGGCGACTTAAGCAGCTATCAGACGTTTGCCTCAGCATCTAAGCAGCAGGGAAAAAAGCTGTATGTAATAGGCTATTTACAAAAGGATAAGGAGATGAATTATGATCCTAAGGTAGACCCCAATCATTTTATGTTTTATGCCAAGGACAAGGCAGGCGATATGCATAAGGTGATCTTTAATGGTGAAAAACCAAGGGATATAGAGAAATCGGAACAGATAGTTATGATGGGTTATGAAGAGTCCGGTACTTTTCATTGCTCCAGAATACAGATGAAATGCCCTTCGAAGTATAAGAAAGACATGGTGGCTGAAGGGAAGAGCAGCTAAACGGGCCTTTCAATTACAACTTGCTACATAAGGGAGACTGTATAAATATTGCACTTATTTTTGATAATTCACTTTTAGACTTTTGACTAGAATCTGATGGATACACAGTTCATAGGGGAGCATCTGAATCCCGGGAAACTGGGCCATTTTTTTGTAATATTATCATTTGTAGCCTCCCTGTTCAGTACATTCAGCTACTTCAGGGCAGTGCGTACAGAGCACACAGATCCCACGGGAAGTAGTTCGTGGCTACTCTTTGGCCGGGGAGGATTTGTGATTCACTCCGCCTCGGTGATCAGTATTTTTATCGCGTTGTTTTATGTGATAGAGCACCATCTTTTTGAATACCATTATGCCTGGGAGCATTCATCATTATCATTATCCCCCAAATATTTGTTGTCCTGTTTCTGGGAAGGGCAGGAGGGGAGTTTTATGCTTTGGACGTTCTGGCATGCAATACTTGGTTTAATAGTAATGAAAACCGCCAAGGGCCTGGAAACGCGCACCATGGCTATAATTGCTTTTGTGCAGGTGTGCCTGGGGACGATGATACTTGGCTTTTATTTCGGTCCGGATATTAAAATAGGTAGTGAGCCTTTCCTTTTGTTACGTCATGCCATGCAGGGAGCACCTGTATTTGCGATGGCTAATTATATGGATTTTATCAAGGATGGTAACGGGCTAAACGTACTGCTGCAGAACTATTGGATGGTTATTCATCCGCCGGTACTGTTTCTTGGGTTTGCCGCCACTTTAATTCCTTTTGCATATTGTATTGCTGCCCTTTGGAAAGGGGACTATACCACTTTTATAAAACCTACAATTGCCTGGTCCTTATTTAATGGGGCAGTATTGGGTACTGGTATTATGATGGGTGGCGCCTGGGCGTATGAGTCGCTCAATTTTGGTGGCTATTGGGCGTGGGATCCGGTTGAGAATGCATCACTTGTGCCCTGGCTTACACTTATAGCAGGCTTGCATACCTTGCTGGTTTACCGCAGTACTGGCCGGGCGCTCAAACTAACTTTTTTCTTATTGCTTATAACCCATCTGCTGATCTGGTATTCAACCTTCCTTACCCGTACCGGTATTTTGGGCAAGACATCAGTACATGCCTTTACCGGCGATGGTCAGGCGCTCTATTATCATTTGCTGGTAGTTATGGCTGCATTGGCATTGATAACCTTGATACCATTGATTGCACGATGGAAGAGTATACCTGCCATAAAAACCGAAGAGCATATTTTGTCTCGCGAATTCTGGATGTTTATTGGCTCGGTAGTATTATTTCTTGCATCTGTACAAATTGCCATTACCACTTCCATACCCGTTTGGTCTCCACTGGCAAAATGGATAACCGGTAAAGATTTTGCACCGCCTGTAGATATCATGAAGCATTATAATGACATACAGGTTTTTGTTGCCACTATTATAGGCATTTTGTCGGCCATGATAATGTATATGAAATTCAAGACGGGCGATGCGAAAAATCTATGGCAGCGCCTGGGATTGACTGCTTTGATCGCACTGGTTATGGCTGTATTAATAGGCTGGGGGCAGCATATCGGCACCTGGCAATATGATCTGATGCTTTTTGCCGCATGTTATGGAATAGTAGCCAATATCTATTATGGCATTGCGGTTCAGGGTGGGAAATTCAAGAATCTGGGTCCTTCAGTTGCGCATTTGGGTTTTGCATTGGTATTATTAGGTATTCTGCTGTCCAGTTATAATAAGCATGCTATTTCGATAAGCACAACGGGAGTATCGATGGACTTTGGCAAAAAGACTCCGCAGGAAAACACAAAAGAGAGCAACGAAAATGAGTTGCTTTTCAGGGGGATACCTGTGGCTATGGGCGACTACCTGGCTACCTACCAGGGAGATAGTGATGTGGCCGGAAAAGACAGGCGCATTTATTATAAAGTAAGATTTGAAAGGAAAGACCCGGCCACCCAAAAGGTAGTTGAGCGCTTTATGCTTTATCCGGATGCGTTTATCAATCCGAAAGGTATGCAGGGATTGAGCGCCAACCCTTCAACTAAACATTACTGGGACAGAGACATTTTCACCTACATCAATAGCGCCAGCGATAAAAGTAAGGCAGATACAAGTTCATTTATCAGTCATTCGGTGCATAATCCCGGTGATACCATTTTTGTAAGTAATGGTTTTATCATCTTTAATGGCTTTAGTAATGAGGTAAATGATCCGCGATACAAACCAGAACCCGGAGATTTGCCTGTGAGGGCCAGGCTAAAGGTTTATGATCTGGATGGGCCGGTACAGGAACTTGGGCCAATATACATTTTGCGCAATAAGGAATACATAACCTATGTAGATGATACACTTAAATCAATGGGGCTGTATACCCGTTTTGGATATCTTAGGGTTCCTTCAAAGGACTCGGTATCGGCAGATATTATGATCAGGCAAACCAGTGAGCGGGATGATTTTATTGTACTCAAAGCGCTGGTATTCCCTTATATAAATGTACTGTGGCTGGGTATTTTTGTTATGGTATTCGGCTTTTTTATCAGCCTGGGTAATCTCGTATTCAGAAAGGTTTAGTTTTCAGGAATATTTTTTAATAAGACCTGATTAATTAACTTTGCGGTATCAGCACTTCAAATTGAGGCAACATTTACAAAAAACCTTTAGCATAACATTGATACTTTGCTTAAGTATCACAGCAATGCTTTACCTCTTTTACGATGCAGCGCAATTCCGATTCAAGGTTGCAGCCCATCAGCATATTACATCTGAATGCCAATTGGAGATCATAAAAATGCCCGCATCTGAATTTCGTGAAAGCAAGGAAACAGATGAGATATGGCGTAACGGCAAATTGTATGATATCGCCGGATTTACTATTAGCAACGATACAGCCATTGTTTCGGTTTACCATGATAATAATGAGGAAAGCCTGGTATACCAGATCGCAGAAAGTTTTGAGCCTAATGAAAGCTGTTCTTCAGATAATATTGTACATCTAATCAAGCACAAGATCCATCTGCCCGATAATTCCAAATTAGTGGCTTATTGCAATTTTGATAATTCAGTTGTGTATATTAAACAGATAAGTTTTTTTGTACATTTACCTGCTTTTTGTTCCACTTTTCATGGTTCAGTCCCGGTGCCACCACCCAATACTTATTTGGTATAAATATTCTGATTATTGTATTACGCTACTTCAAAGGAATATCATTATTCTGATTGATGGTTGTAATTAATAGTCGGGTTATACCGCTCTTTCAGTAAATTCTTTATCTCCGGCTAAACAGGCCGGCAATTTAAAATCATTTTTTCTGCAAAAAATATTCTGAAATGAACTCGAAATATATTCGTTTATCTATTTTATTATTATGCCTGTTATCGATCAATTCATTTGCCCAAAACGAACTAAAGGGTAAGATCACCGATAAATCAGGCGCAAAGGCAATCCCGTTTGCCAATATCTATATTGAAGACCTTAAGATCGGCGCACTTTGCGATATTGAGGGTAACTATATTCTGAAGCAATTGCCGGAGGGTACTTACCTTATTTCGGCCAGAGCATTGGGATATGAAGCAAAATCAGACCTGGTTAAGATCAAAGGGGCAACAACTCATGATTTTACCCTTTCTGTTTCAGAAGTTGAAGAGCAGGAAGTAGTAGTTACTGGAACTTCGGGTGCCAGGAGCGCAAAGAATACACCACAATCGGTTATCGAAGTGCCCAATAGTTATCTGCAGCAAAATGCATCTACAAATATCATTGATGCGATTTCCAGGGTTCCGGGTGTTTCGGCTATTACAGATGGTCAGAGTATTTCAAAACCGGTAATTCGTGGACTGGGCTACAATCGCGTGGTTACCATCAACGACGGTGTTCGCCAGGAAGGCCAGCAGTGGGGCGATGAGTTTGGTATTGAGATCGATCCGTTTTCTGTAGACAGGGTTGAAATCCTGAAAGGCCCTGCATCTCTTATGTATGGTTCCGATGCGATTTCCGGAGTTATCAACTTCCTCCCTGAAAAAACTTTGCCTGAAGGACAGGTGAAGGGAGATGTGAACCTGGGTTACCAGACCAATAATGGCCTGATTGGTACATCGGCTCACATAGCTGGTAATCTGAAAGGAATAACTTTCAGTGCGCGAGTAGATAATACAATGGCTCATGCTTATCAGAATCAGGTAGATGGTTATGTGTTCAATACACAGTTCAGCAATCTGAATTATGATGGTACAGTAGGTATTCACCGTAAATGGGGCTATTCTCAGATACACTACAGCCATTTTGAACTCAGGACTGGTATAGCAGAAGGAGTAAAAAATGAACAGGGTACTTTCCTGAAAGCATATGATTCAAGTGGTTATCAGTCTGACCTTGAAGTTACCAAGGACGAATTGAAGTCTTATACCCCGTTTGTGATACACCAGTTGGTAAAGCATGATAAGCTGGTTTGGGATAATAGCCTGGCAATAGGCGAGGGCAGGTTGATTGGCCGTTTTGCAATGCAAACCAATAGCCGTCAGGAAAATAACGACATCACTATGGCAAATACTTCCAATATCTGGTACGACCTGAGTACGTATAATTATGATCTTCGTTATGTTTCGCCTACATGGAAAGGATTTGATTTTAGTGTTGGTGCAAATGGTATGTACCAGAATTCAAAGAATAAAGGCACACTACTGCTCATTCCTGAATATGACCTGTTCGACCTGGGTGCATTTGCCATAGCCAACAAACAAATGGGTAAATTATACCTGAGCGCCGGTTTAAGGTACGATACACGTAAATTTAAAGGACACGATGATTATATAGATTCATCTGGTAATCAGCTTGAGGCTTCTGACCCTGCAGCTATTCACCGGTTTGCCGCATATAATTCCGATTTTAATGGCCTTTCTGCCAGCCTGGGCGCTACCTACAATGCTACCGAAAAATGCTATATCAAGGCAAATATTGCCAGTGGTTTCAGGGCGCCAAACGTTGCTGAGAGCGGATCGAATGGGATACATGACGGTACAGTGATTTATGAAATAGGGCAGCCAAATCTGAAAGCTGAGCAGAGTATGCAGGTGGATATCACCCCAGGTTTCAAGTCGAAGGACGTGACAGCAGAACTTAGTGTTTTCTATAGCAGCATTACAAATTTCATAGCTACTCACCAGTTGTCAAGTGTATTAGGTGGCGATTCAGTCAATAACAGTACGCCGGGCTTCGATAGCGCACGAGTATTCCTTTATTCACAATCGGATGCAACAGTTTCGGGGGGCGAATTTATGCTGGATGTACATCCTTCAGGTCTTAAATGGTTAGATTGGTATACTGCCTATAGTGTAGCTAATGTTACGCTGAAGAATGTTGTAGATAACGAAAAGTATATGCCTTTTACACCACCGGCAGCTCTTAGGTCTGAAGTTACAGTAACCGTAAAGAAACTGAATAACTGGCTGGATAATACCTATTTCCGTTTTGGTGTTGTTCATTGTTTCGAGCAGACTAACGTATATAAACCAGCCAGCGCTTATGCAGGTGTGCCTGATGACGTGCCTGTTACTCCAGCTTATACATTATTGAATGCGGGATTGGGCAGCGATTTTGTTTTCAACAAGCGTAAGGCGTTTTCACTTTACTTATGTGCCAACAACCTGGCCAATACCAATTACATTGATTACATGAGCAGGTTCAGGTACAATAGTAATACGGTAAATGGAGTAACCCAGCAGGGTGTTTCCAATATGGGCAGGAACTTTTGCATTAAACTAATCGTTCCTTTTTCTATCAAAAAATAATCGATTTCGCTTTGTGGGGACATTGTTTATAAATAAATCGTAAGTATTCATTTTTTTTCATGACCTTGCAGGCTATTTAATTGTTCATATTACTAATATTTACTAATGTGTTTATGAGGAAACTGATTGTGTTTTTAAATCTCCTGATGCTGGGAAGCAGTGCAGGTGTTGCTTGTTATGGTAAAGCGGTAGATGAATCGATGGCCAAAAAGACCGGCACAAACTACCTTATCTCAAATGGTGTTCCCGGCGTAAACAGTACCGGTGATTTAACCACCGGATATGTTGCCAAGTCGGAAATAAATGGTGTTTCGGTTGCCGACTATTACGTTTTCAATTTTACCAATGGAAACGGATTTGTCATGGTTTCGGCAGATGATAAGATTATTCCGGTGCTGGCCTATTCAGGCGAAACAGTGTTCGATATCAATCATATTGCCCCTGCTACCAAAGCATGGATAGAAGGTTACAAAAACCAGATAGCCTATGTTATAGAGCACGATTTGCCTGCTCAGCCAGGTACACCTGAAAGCTGGTCGGAACTGACTGTTGCCAGCAAGGTATTGTCAAAAACAACTGCTACATTTCCCAGCAGTACTTATTTTCTTTGCAGCACAAAATGGGATCAGGCGCTTGGTTATGGTTGCGGCAACTATAATGCGCTTTGTCCAACCGGTTCAGGCGGGCAGGCTGTTACCGGTTGTGTAGCTACTGCTATGGCACAGGTAATGAAGTTCTGGAGCTGGCCTTCTAAAGGATGTGGCTCACATACGTACACACAAAACCCCAACCCCCATAGCTATGCAGCTCAGACGGCTGATTTTGGGAACACCTATTATCAATGGGGATCTATGCCAAACAATTTTACTGCCGGCACCAACATTCCTATTGCAACTATTATGTTTCATGCGGGAGTAAGTACAGATATGGATTATGATCCCAATGGTAGTGGTACCTATGTGCTCCAATCTCAAATTTACGGCAGTAACCCTGTTGCATGTGCGGAATATGCATTGAAAACCTATTTTCATTATAAGCGTTCATTAACTGGTTTACTTCGTGCAGGATCATCGGAATTATTTACAGGGTTTCATATTCCTGCACAGGCAGCGTACACAACCACCGGATGGGTAAATATGATAGAAGCGGAATTGAATGCGGGCAGGCCGTTGTTGTATATGGGACAGGAAGCAGTTGGAGGTGGTCATTGCTGGGTTTGCGATGGTTATGATGCTACTAATAAAATGCATTTCAACTGGGGATGGAGTGGTGCGTCTAACGGATATTATACTGTAGATAATCTGGCTCCTCCGGCTTTAGGTACTGGCGGCGGTTCTGGTAATTTTAATCTTGACCAGGGAGTTGTGGCAGGTATTATGCCGGATAGTTTGATCTATGCAACCGGTAATATCAAATTGTCTACCCAGGTTGATATACCAACCAATTCACCGATCAGTTATTTATCGCCTTTTGTGGTTAATGCAAAAATCACAAATGCCAATACATCTGCTTTTAATGGTAGTATATCGGCTCGTGTATATGATACCCTTAACAATTATGTAGGTACTGTTCAAACCCTGACAGGTCAGTCGATAGCTGCGGGCGCTACTTCCGGCACGCTCACTTTCACTACTTCCGGCCTGCTTGCAATGATTCCGAGCAAATATGTAGTAAGGATCATGTACCAGGCAACAGGTACTACCACATGGACCGCGGTTGGAGACAATGGTAATTTTATCAACTACAATTTACTTGATGTTCGATTGCATGACGATTTGCTTGAGTTGTATTCATCACTGAATGTTACATCTGGTGTTACTATGATAAGCGGCCATGCATTGACGGTATCAACGCAGATTATGAATTTCATGAATTTTGCGTACAGTGGTTCTTTCCAGGCCGTGCTGGTAAATGTGGCAAATAATACATCCTATGTTGTGCAGGAGCTAACCGGTCAGTCGGTTGCTTACCATGGTCATAATTCGTTCACTTTTACCAATAGCGCAATGAATGTACCCAGTGGCACCTATGTTCTGGCTATCAGGTATCAACGCAACGGAACAGGCGCTTATTATATAGTTGGAAGTGACTATTATGTGAACCCAATAATTATTAAAGTTACCAGTGGTGTTGGTGTGAATAATCCGGTTGTAAATGAAGGGGACATTGTTGTATATCCTAATCCTGCCACTGAATCAGTGACTATAAATAGCAGCAATTCTGTTATTGATGCTGTAACGGTTACCGATATGGCAGGCAGACTAATGGTTTCTTATAACAATGACAGCAAAGATCAAATGATAAAAATGCCGGTAAGTGAATTGGCTTCAGGAACCTATTTGTTTCAGTTGCATACTTCAAATGGCATAATTACCAAGAAAATCGTCGTTGCAAAATGATGAAATTTCTGGTTGTTTGCGCAGTTGGACTTTGGGTTTTTACCTCCCCATCTGTGGCTCAGACAAGAGGAACCAGGGCTTTGCCACATGTGATCATCTATAAGACAAGAGCAGATTACAATAATAAAGTACCTGTTTCGCTTACCACTGACAGGACCTCAATAGCAAATTATCCGGCTCCGGCTGATCTTAAAACAGGAAGTGCTTTTGCACTTCCTGTTTTATTACATAAAGGTTATTTGCTTGATAAAAGAGGAGTAGATGCCAATTCCGTTTTTACCGGTTATACCTATAAGGAGTATGCGGCACTTAATGAAGTGCCATCACCCGAAGAATTGATGAAATCGGTTAAGGACAAAGATCCATTGGTCGCATTATACGACTGTGGCACTGATAGGAAAACTGTTGCGGAACTGAATAAAATCATTGATCGCAACCAGCTTCGTAAAAAATGTAAATCCCTGAAATAAAGTGAATCCTTTTGTTCAGGCTGTTAAATGAAAGTCACCCTATTCGCCAGCCAGCTCTCACCAAGTGATACCAGCCATTTTTCCATCAGGTCCTTCTTAGTATAAACTACGTTGTTAAATAAAAGAGTCTCCCTGCTGATGTAGCCTTTATCAATGGCATACTGCACCTGAGAGAATGGCAACATTTCCGCCTTTTCCTTAATCAGGAAGGTGATCATCATTGGGTCAAACAGGTTTACATCGTATTGACGTTCAATGCTTTTGATCTGCCTCATTAAACCATCTGTACTGCAGCCGCCAATCATTTCTTTAGTATCATCTGCTAAAACAACGATGAACTGACGGAATAATAACTTAGCCCATCCTTTTACAGGCGCACCATGGCTTTCCCATTGTGAGTAAAACTGGTAAAGTTGCTCATCAATTTCTTTTGCTTCTTTTTCTATAAAAGCACGGCTACTTTGAAAAACCCAGACTTTTGAATTGTCATCAAAATCTGTTGGAATCCGTTGAATTAATTCTTGTCTCAGCATGCAGCAAAGGTAAATAATTATGGACAATTGGCTTCAAAGCGAATACTCCAAATTATATACCATTTTGTGGCATTAAATTATTTAGAAAAGTATTAGCAGCATAAGTTAGCCTGCATCAATTTAATGCTGTTGCAGAGAAAAACTCCCATTAAGGTTATTTCTAAAATAGCAGTACCTGACCGGCATGTCCCAGATTGCCTGTGCTTATGTATGGGACAGAAACTATCATCATAAATACCAGTGCATGACTGAATATCTTTGCATTAATGGGCGTGTCTGAAATATTTCCTCCGGCTTTGATCAGCATTTCGATTTGATTTTTCATTTTGTTTAGTTTTAAAAGATGAAGAAATGTGTTTGATTAATTATCGGGCAATACAATGCCATGCCCGTTTTATGGCCTTTTTTAATGTTTCAATTTGTTTTTATTGATTATCCTTTTTTTCTTGTACCGACTTTGGATTTAAACTTTCGTTTGGGAAAGATTAAAATTCTGGTACATCATTTGTTTACTATTATTATGTAAAAAGCGGTTTCCACTACCTGAATGGTCATTCTGAGTGGTTTTAATGTTCTGGCTTGATTCAGAACCGATAAGCAACCGTTGATGAGTTTCATAAAATTGAGATTAGCAGTGAGTAATAATTACCGTTATTTGATTGCAAGATAGTATCCGGAATTGCCCGATTCCAAAAGAAGTTTCTGAATGGTTAAAGAAGTTTCTGAATGGTTTTTGCCGGTTTCTTAACGGTCGATAAAGTTTCCGAACGGCGAAGGTGAAAACCGGTTTTTTTTAATAATCAGGTAGTTATTGGAGTATATCTGTACCTGTTTTATTACCTTCATACTATGAAATTTCATAAACTGGTACTTCTTCAGGTTGTTACTATTCTCGCACTTAGTGGCTGCGGCCAAATGGCTATTCAGTATTATAACAGCGGGAATGAGAAAAATATTAAGAAAGACTTTGCAGGAGCAATAGCCGACTTTAGTAAAGCCATTGAATTAGATCCTAAAATGGAAGATGCCTGGTTGAACAGGGGTAACTCAAAATCACATCTCAATGATTTTGCAGGAGCAATTGCAGATTATACCAAAGCAATTGAATTGAAACCATCGTTTGCATCAGCCTACGACAACAGGGCGATTTCCAGGAAAGCATTATCCGACACATCTGGTGCAATGGAGGATTATAGTAAAGCAATTATATTGGATCCTAAAAACTGGAGTACCTACTTTAACCGGGCCATATTGAAATATGAACTGACACAATTCAAGTCTTCCGACACTGATTATACAAAGGCTATTGAACTGGCTCCTGATCATGCTGAGATATATTTCAACCGGGCTAAGGTTAGAGATACCTTAAATAAATTCGAAGCAGCCATTGCCGATTATAATAAAGCTATTGAGATCGATCTCAAATTTGTCGGGGCATATTGCAACAGGGCTGCTACGTTGTTCAGAATTAATAATTATCAGGGAGCCATCGCCGATTGCAGCAAGGCGATAGAATTAAAGCCCGATTGTGCCCTTGCTTATTACAACAGATATGTAATTAAAGAAGTAAAACACGACCCAACCGCAAAGCAGGACCTTTTAAAAGCAATTGAAATAGATCCCAATTATCGTTTGCCGGCAAGCAAAAGAAAGTAAGCGAATTAAGGTGATTGCGGGAAGTAACAAAAGTTTTTTCTGTACTCCGGTATATATTATGTAATCAATTAGTTCTTTTAAGAAGCAGGTTTTCTTATTACCTTTATCTTCGCCGAATTTCATTGCTATTGTATAATATTTATCCCATGCCAACAATCAATACAAGTTTTAAAGTACTAATTGTTGATGACGAAAAGAAAGCATGTGTCAATCTGCAAAATCTCCTGCTGGAGTATGTGGATCCTGACATTAACATCGCCGGAATTGCCAATAGTACAAAAGAGGCAGAAGCATTAATTCTGGAGCATCAGCCCGATGCGCTATTCCTTGATATTGAAATGCCCAATGAAAATGCATTTGCTTTTCTGGAGCGGGTATCACCTGTCAATTTTGAAGTGATTTTTGTGACAGCCTATGATGAGTATGCACTCAAGGCCTTTAAACTGAATGCCATTGACTATATTCTGAAACCCATCAGTATACCTGAATTAAGGACTGCTCATCTCAAACTTAAAGAGCGGCTGAAGTTTAAAAGGTTATTGGCAAAACAAGATTTTTCGTTTAATCAGTTATCAGACCAGGTAAAAAACAAATCGAAACTACATAAAATCACCCTCAGAGATAGCAATACTATTGAGGTTGTTGAGTTCAATGATTTAGTATTTGTTGAGGCTCAGAGCAGTTATTCCCGTATTGTATTCTTTAAGGATGGCAAAGAAAAGGAAATGGTTTTAAGTAATCCGCTTTCTGAATACGAGGAAATATTGCCCGATGCTCAATTTTACAGAATACATAGATCTTACCTTATTAATTGTAAACAGATAAAAAGGATTTCGACCGACAATGGGGGGCAGGTGATAATGAAAAATGATGCTACTCTTCCAGTAAGCCGGCGACGTTATGCGCCCTTGATCAGTTTCCTCGCAAATAATGATGCTGTATGATAATGAGGCTGGGCTATACCGTTTTTTTTCTTCTGGCTGTCTCTGCAGCTTGTATGGCTCAGGAAATCCCATTCCTTCATTTTACCATGGATGATGGATTGCCCAGTAATAAAGTTTATACCACCTACAGAGATAGCAAAGGCTATATGTGGGTCGCTACCGATAAAGGGATTGGCCGGTATAACGGCATTGGATTTGAAACCTATACCACCTACAACGGCCTTCCTGATAATGAGGTTTTTTTCTTCCAGGAAGATTATTCCGGCCGGCTTTGGATGGCAACCTACAATGGCGATCTATGCTATTTTAAGGATGATACTTTTCATACCCAGGAAAATACGGCATTCCTTAAAATGCCATTTAAAGCAAGTTTCATCAAGAGGATAGATCTTGAAAATGATAGCAGTATCAGTATTTTTTTCTGGAAAAACACGAAATTCATTAACATAAAAAATGATCAGATCCACGTTCTGGATTTGTTTAAAACGTCATTTGCAGTTAATCCTGCTTTGATTCTGGGTAGCGAAAAGATTAACGTAAACAGATACCGTATCTATGGACCGGACAATATAACAGAGATAGATTCATCCGGACAAGTTCATTCTTCCTTGCGTTTTTCGGGTGTTGATCTTGGCAATGAGCAACCGCAATATTGGGGTGTAGTCTCGTCTCAGAATCAGACATATCTGAAGAGCGAACATTGCCTTTTTAATAAACATGCCCAGGTGGTCGTAAATCTTCATGATACTTTTCTGAAGAAGAACAATCTGTACATGGTTTACCACAATAGCCTGAGTTACTTTTTTTGCACGACCAATGGCATTGTGCTAAATGGCAGCCTGCGAATTTTGCAAGGGCATGAAGTGTCTTCTGTAAATCAGGACAAGCAGGGAAATTATTGGGCTACAACACTTGAAAACGGATTGTTTATTTTCGATAAGTACTTTATGAATACCCGGCATTATAAAGATGCCTATAAAGGTAAAGTTCAATATGTGCATGCTGATAACGGGCATATTTTCTTTACCGCCAGAGATAATTTTCTTTATCAGTTATCGGGAGGGAAAATCACTCAGATCCTCAATAATGGCCATTATTTAACCGATGATCCCAAATCACCTGAATCGCGTTTCTTTTTGATAGATAGCGCCAACCGGTATTTTTATTTTAATAACCGGGAGGGCATTGTGTCTGAAAATCTGGTTACGGCACCGCTTTCCATCAGGAAATACCGATTCGATCCCAACAATGGCACAGTGGTTAAGGCCGGATTGATAGCCGGCAATAAATTGGTTATAAATGCGGATGTCAGAATTATTGAAACTGATATTTTACCATCATCCGGGAGTCAGATCAAATACGCTACACTGAGCGATGATGCCAATAAGGAGAAAATATTCGGATTTGCCAAGGCTCCGGATAACAGCATATGGTATTCTACTGTAAATCATATCTACAGGGTTACTGGTCAGCAAGCTGTGGAGCAAATCCAGTTTAAGATACCTTCTTTCAAGTTATTTGGCTTTTTTGGTGAATACCTCATAGGCTATACTCACTACAACAAATTATATATCTGTAAGAATTACAACAAGGATGTTCAATACTATCCGGTTTACGACCAAAATTGCATCTGGGATAAATTTTATAAACTGGATGATAATCACGTGCTCATCAGTACTAACAACTATTACAGGCTGCTCAATCTAACCACTCAAAAAATAACTATTGTTGAAAATCCTTTTATTCCTCCCCAGGCTGAGGCAATATGCTCGGATGGAGACAATATTTATTTCTTTAAGAATGGGGGAGTAACTTCAATTGAGTTAAACAGGTTCCTGCTACCTGCCGATCCACCAAAACTCTATTTCACCTACCTGTATGCCGGCTCCAAGGTATTCAGGATCGATAGAAATGTTGAGATACCTTTTTCTCTTTCAAAAAACATTACACTCTCATTTGCTACGCTTTCCTACAGTGGTAAGAATGTATTGTATTACTATTCTGTTTCCAAGGATGAGGATAACTGGCAACCACTGAATGGTGAGGATATAAACCTCGTTAACCCCGGCTCTGGTTATTATACCATTAAAGTAAAGGCACGCACTGTTTCCAGTGGCTTTTCTGCACCAATAGTATTTACACTTTATGTTGAAAGGCCGCTGCTGGCTAATTGGTGGTTCATTACATTGTGTGTTTGGTTGGCAATAGCCATAGTTGCGCTGGTCATCAGGTACAGGTTACGCATCATTCTTAAAAAGAAAGAACGGCTTTATGAAACTGAAATCAAGTTCATGAAGTCAGAGTATAAGGCTATGAATGCACTGATGAACCCTCACTTCATTTTCAATACCTTAAACAATGTTCAGAGCCTGGTAAATGCCAATGACAAGGTTGCTGCCAATGAATACCTCCGTATTTTTGCCGACCTTATCAGGCAGAATATGCATAATATTTCCAAAGAACTCATTCCATTGCAAAAGGAAGTGGACCTGGTGGGCAATTACCTCTCGCTCGAAAAGCTACGGTTTGAGGATAAACTTACATTCAGCATAAAAGTTGAAGACAACCTTGACCTTTCCGAAATCATGATTCCCCCCTTGCTTATTCAGCCACTAGTCGAAAATTCTATTAAGCATGGTATTTTGCCTTTACATAACCGTAAGGGAATTATTAAGCTTGAATTGTTTGAGGCCAATAATGAACTGCATATCGAAGTGCGGGATAATGGGGTAGGTATGGCTAAAAGTTCAAAAAAGGATAATCCGCTGCATGAGTCTTTTGGTTTATCAAATATCCGTAAACGAATTGAGCAACTGAGTATGATTCAGAACAAAAAGATCACTTTTAATATATCCGAACAACTGGATAAAACCGATCTGCAAAACTGGACTATTGTCTCCATTATTATACCTTTTAATGATTCAGTTGAATAGGGTATTATTCTAATTCATTGCCGTTGGTGGGTATTTTTTTACCGTTTAGAAACTTTTTCGACCGTTTAGAAACTTCTTTTGGTGGTGGAGTGGGGCTAATATACTTTGCGGTCTGAATTGATATTGTCTAAAGAGTCCGCCCTTGTAGCACTCGTCACTTAACAAAACTATTAAAAAGCTCCGGAATGATTTTCCGGGCTTTTTTGTTTGAAGCAAGATAACAATCCGGTTGAAAACAGTATCCGTCCAGTAGCCATCGGCAGAAAAAACTATCTGTTCTGCGGGTCTCACGAGGCAGCAAAAAGAACTGCCATGCTTTATAGTTTGCTCGGTACTTGCAAAATGCATGGGGGGGTAATCCCTTTGACTGGTTCAAAGACATTCTGGAGCGCTTGCCATCTCTCCCCATAAAGAATATCAAAGAACTGTTGCCACATAGATGAGCGCAAGCGCAAATTTAGAATGATCCCCACTTTCACACAATAGGCACTTAGCCGTTAGGATACCTCCCTACTGTAAAGTGTGTTCGGGACTTCCTCCCTATAGCTTATATCCATGCCTGACACACCCCCAAACAGAAAAGCGGGAAATTTCCCGCTTTTCTGTTTTAATATAAAAACTGATATTATCTGATTCCGTGCATCATTTTCAAAAGCACTCTGGATAATAGGAATAATACTACGGCACCGACGCCTGACAATAATACAAATATCATGAAGAAGTCATTAAGTGTTGAGATCTGGTGGCCGAAAAAACTTGTTGAATGTCCGGGCTCAGGGTATAACTTGCTGAGCATACCTGCAAAATCGTTTGCCATAGCATTGGCAAGAAACCAAACACCCATCAGCAACGAGCCTAGCCTGGCAGGAGACAAACGAGCTACCATTGATAAACCTATAGGTGATAAACACAATTCACCAAAAGTATGCAGAATATACATACCCAGCAACCAGAACATAGAAGCCTTTGTAGCCCCATCAACTCCCTTAACGCCAAGTGCAATTACAAGATACCCGATGGATAACAATAATAACCCTAAAGCTTGTTTTACCGGAGATGCAGGCTCTTTATTTCGTTTACCAAGGCCAACCCAAATAGTAGCAAAAATTGGTGCGAAAACGATTATCGCGAGTGGGTTTACAGACTGGAACCAACTCGCCGGCATTTCAAACCCGAATATATGTCGTTCAGTTTGTTTATCTGCAAAAATGGTAAGCGATGCACCTGCTTGTTCAAATGCGCTCCAGAAAAAAATCACAAAAAATGCTGCAATATAAATAACCACTATTCTGGATCTCTGTACACTTGTCAGGGTGGGGTCAGTAATAATAAATCCTGCAGCGGCGATAGAAGTTGCAAAAACCAGGGTACTTATCCAGTTGAATCCAACCAATTGCATAAAAACGAACCATAAAGCAGCATATATCACCAGCCAAAGCCCTATGCGGGCAGGAGCGAATTCTTTGCCTTTGTTTTCCATAATCTGTTCAGCGTTTGGAACAAATATGTTGCTATTTGACTCATCTGCATCCTTAACTATCAGTTCAGCCTTTTTATTTGGTCTGAGGCCAATTTGTTGGCCATCTGATGTAACTATATATTTATTTTTCAACAGTTGGAATACAACCAATCCGCAAAGCATACCTATACCTGCTGCCAGAAATCCCCATTTAAAATCAATTTTTTCTGCTAAACTGCCGCAAATAAGGGGGGAAAATAGGGCGCCTAGATTGATTCCCATATAGAATATAGAGAATGCCGCATCTACCCTTTTATCTCCGGGAGCATACAACTGGTTTACCATTGTGGATATATTCGGTTTAAATAAACCGTTGCCAATAACAAGCGCTGTTAGCCCGACTACAAAGAGTATTTGTGCCAGGTGCATATTCGTTGTTACTACTGATGCACAGAAAAATAAAATGAATTGTCCGATAGCCATTGTGAAACCTCCTGCAAAAATGGAGCGTCGGTTACCCCAATACCTGTCCGATATGAATCCGCCAATAAGAGGTGTTAAATAAACCAATGCTGTGAAATTACCGTAAATACCCGATGCGAATTTTTGATCGAACGATAGCATTTTAACCATAAATAACATAAGGATGGCCCTCATGCCATAATAGCTGAAACGTTCCCACATTTCTGTAAAAAATAGGACATATAATCCCTTAGGGTGACCACTTCCTGGCTGACTCATACGCAATAATTGATTGTTGTTTTAATAAAGTTTGTGAAAGATAGAAAAAAAATGACAAGAGGATAGATAATTTTAGTTTTTTTGCATCGAATAAAATAAAATGAAAAATATACTCCTCCTTGGTTCAGGTGGTCGCGAATGCGCGATAGCCTGGAAATTAAGTCAAAGTCCCCTTTGCGGCACATTTTTTATTGCGCCGGGAAATGCCGGAACCCGCGAATATGGCACAAACCTGCCTCTTTCATATAATGATTTCGAAGGGATAAAAAAGGCTTGTATTGAATACAAAATAGATATTTTATTCCCGGGGCCGGAAGATCCATTGGTTGCAGGTATATACGATTTCTTTAAAAATGACCCTGACCTGAGGCATATTATTGTGGTTGGTCCTTCTAAAGAAGGTGCACAACTGGAGGGCAGTAAGGCATTCTCTAAAAAGTTTATGGCCCGGCACAATATTCCTACTGCCGCATATCATGAATTCACTGCCGAAAGTTTTGAGCGTGGTGTTGCCTATATCAAAAGAAGTGAACCGCCAATTGTTATTAAGGCCGACGGGCTTGCTGCCGGTAAAGGGGTAGTGATAGCACAGGATATCGTAGAGGCTGTAAAAGCTTTTCGGGCCATGGTCATGAATCAGCAGTTTGGAGATGCCAGTAAGAAGGTGGTTATCGAGCAGTTTCTTGATGGTATCGAGCTGTCTGTTTTTGCTTTTACCGATGGAACCAATTATATCTTGCTGCCTGAAGCTAAAGATTATAAACGGATAGGTGTAGGCGACACTGGCCTGAATACCGGCGGTATGGGGGCAATCTCCCCGGTGCCGTTTGCCGGTGAAGAGTTTATGAAAAAGGTAACCGACCGCATTATTCTTCCCACCATCAATGGCCTGAAGGCCGAAGGGATTGTATATCATGGTTTCGTGTTTTTCGGATTGATCAAGGTGGGCAATGACCCCTATGTAATAGAATACAATTGCAGAATGGGAGATCCGGAAACAGAGGTCGTTATTCCCAGATTGGAAAACGATCTTGTTGAATTGATACTTAAGATGAGTGAAGGTAAGCTGAATGAGGTAACTGTGCAGCATAGTAATAAGGCTGCTGCTACGGTTATGCTTGTTTCAGAGGGGTATCCCGGCGACTATCCGAAAGGCAGAAAAATGACAGGTTTTGATAAGGTAAAAGGTAGTCACCTGTTTCATGCCGGCACCAAAAAAAGCAATGAAGATATTGTTACCAATGGCGGCAGGGTACTCGCGATTACTTCTTATGGCGATGATATTAAAAAGGCGCTATCCAGATCTTATGAAAATGCGGAGCATATTGAATATGAAGGAAAATACTTCAGGAATGATATTGGGTGGGAGTTTGAATAGGCGATAGTTAGCCTATTTATTGAAAATACTGACTCTGATTTTAATTCGCAGTTATTTGGTGCTCTGGTAACAGATTCAAAGGTTTTCCGTCTATTTTTGTTCTATCAACCATTCAGATAACATATTAGATACTCCCATCGAGTTCATAAAAGGCGTTGGTCCCCAGCGCGGCGATTTGCTGCGCAAGGAACTGGAGATTAGCACCTACGAAGACCTGTTGCACCATTACCCCTACCGCTATTTCGACCGCACCCAGCTCATGGCAATTAAGGATGTCAATGAACAGTGTGAGTATGCACAGGTGGCTGGTACCCTCATCAATATTGGTGAGGAAGGTGTGGGTAGGAAATCGAGGCTGGTGGCTACCTTGTTCGACGAAACAGGCCGTATAGAATTACTGTGGTTTCAGGGCGCACAATGGATGAAGAAAACACTGCGCGAGGGCGACCAATATATCGTATTCGGTAAGGTCAGCGCATTCAACGGCAATTATAATATAGCCCATCCCGAGATAGAGCCCTGGAATACCGAAACATCCATACCCGGCAAGCAGCCTGTTTATTCCACCACCGAGAAGTTAAGGCTCAAGGGTATTACCAACCGCTCCTTTGCTAAGCTGACCCAATATCTCTTCGAGAAAATAAAACCCGGCGATATCCCCGAGGTACTTCCGGTCGATATCTTAAGGCATTACAATTTGTGCAGCCGGTATAATGCCCTCAGATGGCTCCATTTTCCCGATACCGACGAACATGAGCAGGTAGCCAGGTTCAGAATGAAGTGGGAGGAGTTGTTTATTTCGCAATTAATGATTGCCCGGCTCAGGCTGCAGCATACAGCCCAGCGCGGCTGGAAATTTGAAAGGGTAGGCGAGCATTTCAATGAGTTCTTCAGGCTGCACCT
The DNA here is from genome assembly GCA_903903635.1 of uncultured Bacteroidota bacterium. Classification (GTDB taxonomy): domain Bacteria; phylum Bacteroidota; class Bacteroidia; order Chitinophagales; family Chitinophagaceae; genus Nemorincola. The sequence continues at coordinate 7,812 of CAIUZK010000014.1, read as the reverse complement.
CCCTTTCGACCTGACCGGAGCGCAGAAACGGGTGCTAAAGGAAATCAGGCAGGACACAGGCTCGGGTAAGCAGATGAACCGCCTGTTGCAAGGCGATGTAGGAAGCGGTAAAACCATTGTTGCCGTTATGAGCATGCTCCTGGCCCTCGACAATGGTTTCCAGGCATGTATCATGGCCCCCACCGAAATATTAGCCCAGCAGCATTATTTCAGCATCTCCGAATTACTGGCCGATATGGGCATCGGGGTAAGATTGCTTACCGGCAATGTAAAGGGCAAGGTGAGGAAAGAAATACTGGGCGAACTGGCCGATGGTTCCCTAAAGATAGTGGTGGGTACTCATGCCCTGATTGAAGAAAGTGTGCAATTCAAAAACCTGGGCCTGGCTGTCATCGACGAGCAGCACAGGTTTGGGGTGGGCCAGCGGGCACGGCTGTGGAAGAAAAATGAAATGCCCCCGCATGTGCTGGTTATGACGGCCACACCTATTCCCCGCACATTGGCCATGACACTTTATGGGGATCTTGAGGTCTCGGTTATCGATGAATTGCCCCCCGGACGTAAAGAGATCAAGACCGTAACCCGAAAGGATGCCGGCCGCATGAAGGTGATGGAGTTTGTGCGCAGCGAGGTAGACAAGGGCCGCCAGGCATATATTGTTTATCCGCTTATCGAAGAATCGGAGAAGCTGGACTACGAAAGCCTTATGGCCGGATACGAGCAGGTGAAAATATGGTTCAATGAGAACAAGTATAAAATAGCTATGGTGCATGGCCGCCAGGAAAGCGGTGAGCGCGAGCGCAATATGCAACGGTTTGTAAAGGGTGAGGCCGATGTGCTGGTGGCTACCACCGTTATTGAAGTAGGGGTAAACGTACCCAATGCCTCGGTAATGCTCATTGAAAGCGCCGAAAGGTTTGGCCTGTCTCAGATGCACCAGTTGCGGGGCAGGGTAGGCCGTGGCGCCGACCAGAGCTACTGCATACTACTTACCGGCAACAAAACCTCTGAAGAAAGCTATAAGCGCATCCAGATCATGGTATCCACCACAGATGGTTTCAAAATAGCCGAGCAGGATCTTGCGCTACGAGGCCCCGGCGATATGTATGGCACAAAGCAAAGCGGAATCCTCAAATTCAAACTGGCCGACATTGTCCTCGATGGCCCCATCCTCGAGCAAACCCGCCAGGCAGCCCTCCAGCTACTCACCCACGATCCCCGCCTCGACCAGCCCCAGCACCAATCGCTCAAGTATATGCTCTCGCAGCAGGGCAGGGAATCACATTGGGGGAAGATAAGTTGATGATATATTGAAAGTTATGTAACTGAACCTGCATTGACAAACAGAGATAGAATTGATATATGAGATTATTTTTGTGGCAAATGGATCAAGTGGCAATATTGCTATTCATTATATGAGTGTTCGGGCATCAGAAATTTCTTGTAATATTGCTTATCTTTGAAAATAATACCACTTTTTTCCCCTTCCCGCCCTAATAAAAGATAATTTTTTTGTGTAAAACATAAATTTTGTGTTACCTTTGCAATCCGAAATTCAAAACAATGGAAGCTGTAGCATTTATACACGAGCAATTAACCGGCAAGAAAGAATATCCAAAATTCAAGGCTGGTGATAATATCACTGTAAATTACAAAATCGTAGAAGGTAATAAGGAGCGTATACAGTCGTTCAAAGGCGATGTTCTTAAGCGCCAGGGTCGTGGGTATACCCAGACCTTTACCGTTCGTAAAATGTCCGATGGAGTTGGCGTTGAACGTTTGTTCCCGCTGTTCTCACCAAACATCGAGTCTATTACACTGAACAAATCAGGTCGTGTTCGTCGTGCTAAGTTGTTCTATCTCCGTGAGCGTTCAGGTAAATCTGCACGTATCAAGGAAAAGAAACAAATCCACGCTACTGCAAGGGTTAAAGCATAATATTTTACAATTATAAAAATATAGAGGGTACATGAAAAATGTATCCTCTATATTTTTATATCCCTACCTGTTTATAATGGCTCTATAAAGGTCTGTAGCAATAACTCCCATTGCTCCTCTGTAAGACCAAGCCATGGATTGTTAAAAGGCGTATTGTCATTGCTGGCAGTCTTTTCAATCTCATTCCTGCCATGGTAGGTGCTGCGCACGGTCGATAAATTCCGGGTGATCACCAATGTGCTGGTAGCTTCTTCTTTTGGCGGCTCAGGCATAGCTTCCTGATTTCCGGCCGGATTGAATGCAGGTCTCAGTCTTAATGCAAATGTTTCCCTGTTCTCATCCGGGTAATCGTCATATTCTATGGCTTCAATGATAACCCAGTCAAAATCAGGCGCTGCGGTTGGTACTTCACTGCCGTTAAAGTTGAGCCTGATGTGATCTCCTGGTCTGGCTCTCCGGTTTACCAGTTTACCATGGTTGTCTGCCAGATGCAACTGCACATTCAGGCCCGTAGCTATTTTAGACCATTCATTCACCAGCCATAGCCTTTCCTTGGCATCCACAAACAGATCTTCAGCTTCTGCCACGTTCTTCAGCTCTGTACTGTATTCCAGATCTTTCGATTCACCATCAAAATGGTGAGGTATCAGGTAATGTTGTTTTTTCATTTTCAATAGGTTTCACATCCCAACTAATGTCCGTTCTTTATTAAGGATTGGGTCTTGTTTTCCGCAATTTAGTTTTTTTAATTTTCATTTAGAAACGTTGACGAATTAAGTTCCACCATATTGCGAAGTTATATTTCTTTTATTAACTGCCATAGCTTTAGCGAAGGCATGTTTTATGAGGCATGCCCGCAAGGGCACGAGCGCAGCTCTATCTGCGAATAATGAATTATTTTAAGACTTTTGCAACGAAATAGAAATGGAATAGAACGAGTAAGATGGTGGGAGTTATTTTGTTATCGTTTCTTACCATGATTCAAATTATAGAATACTTTTGCACAAAATAAATACAATGAGCATAGCAGACAGGTTGTTCAACATGAATAGAGATAAAGCAGCGGCTAACCTTAAGGCCGGGCAGGATTTTCTGGCCGCCAACAAATCCAAACCCGGCATTGTCGAGTTGCCCGGCGGATTACAATATGAAGTGATTGTTGAAGGCTCAGGCCCCAAACCAACCGCAGCCAATAAAGTTACCTGCCATTACCACGGCACATTGATCGATGGCTCTGTTTTCGATAGTTCTGTTCAGCGAGGGCAGCCCGCCGCATTCCCGCTCAGCCAGGTCATTAAAGGTTGGACCGAAGGGGTACAATTGATGGCTACCGGCAGCAAATGGCGTTTCTTTATCCCGCCCCACCTGGGTTATGGCGAGCGCCAGGTTAGTGCCAAGATCGGTGCCAACAGTACTTTGATATTCGAAGTGGAGTTGTTGTCTATAAATTAAGTTCATCTCATATTTTTAATACCGGATATTTCCGGATAACATTTATTCATGAAAAAATTACTGGTACTTACACTCTCCTTATGGTCTCTGGCAGTAAATGCCCAGAACATCGACCGTTATTTCGACGGCATCAGGAACAACACCGCAGCCCTTACTGCCTTTTTCTCGCAGATGCCCAAGGGCGGCGACCTGCACAACCACTATAGTGGTTCGGTATATGCCGAGACCTATATCGACTATGTAGTAGACCGTAATTATTTCATCAATATTATCACCCTCGCAGTAGATTCTGTCAAACCCAAATCCGACCCGCTGGATGAATGGTTTCGCTTTTCGCAGCTTAAAACTATGAACCAGCTCAATGAGTATAAGCAAAAGCTGGTTCAGAAGTGGTCGGTAAAGGATTACAATGGGGTGAGCTATCCTTCCGATCTCCAGTTTTTCGAAACATTCGGTGGCTTTGGCATTGCCAACAACAATAACTCCCGCCTCGAAGTGGGGCTGCTCGAACTCAAGCGCAGGGCCCAGAAGGAAAATGTGAGCTATATCGAAACCATGTTTACCGGCTTCCCTTGCCCCGCCCTCAAGACCATCGATGGCAATTTCAACGAGCAATTGGCCACTGCCCAGCAAACCCGTGATGAGGCACAGGTAAAGAAGATACTCGACCAGATGTACCAGTTGGTGCAGGACAAAGGCGTGGTTAGTTGCGCCAAAGCCTTCAACGACGAGTTCCTGGCGCCTATGCACAAGCGGCTCAGGATTGATGATACTTCGTTTACCATGCGTTACCAGAATTATGTGAGCAGGGTAGTACCTCCCGCCGACCTGTTCAAAAACCTGGTGCTTTATTTCGAGTCGGCCGACCGTAGCCCGCTGATAGTGGGGGTTAACATTGTTGCGCCCGAGAACAACGAGGTCTCTATGCGCGACTACTGGCTGCACATGCAGATGTTTAAATACTGCCACAGCAAATACCCCAATGTAAAATACGCCATGCATGCCGGCGAGCTGGCCCTGGGTATGGTTAAGCCCGAAGAAATGACCTGGCATATCAACGAGGCCGTGCGCACTGCAGGCGCCAACCGCATTGGCCATGGTGTGGATATACCTTACGAATACAAAAGCTACGACCTGCTCAAGTACATGGCCAAAAACAAGACCGCCATCGAGATCAATCTCTACAGCAACGAGTTTATTCTAAAGGTAAAAGATGATGAACATCCTTTTAACCTCTACAAAGAATACAATGTGCCTATTGTTATCTGCACCGACGATGCCGGCGTTCTCAGAAGCAACCTTACCCGCCAGTATGTATTGCTTGCAAAGCGCTACAAAAACGTGAGCTACGAAGACATCAAGCAGTATGTGTACAACAGCATCGACTATAGCTTCATCGAAGAAGAAAGCCTGAAAACAAGACTCAAGGCCGATCTCGATACCCGCTTCCGTAAATTCGAAAAGACCATCTCGGCACAGCAGCAATAATGGGCTTCTACGACCTCGATAAACCGGACCGCGATGCCCTTGTAAGCAAGATCAATGCTGAGCTTGCCGGTGACCTGGGGTTATCGCAGTACAAACACCTGATCAGGTATTTTTCCGACGGGGATACCTATATCCGCAAAACTGCCTACCTGGCTATTGGCAAGCTGTATGCCGGCAGATCGCTGCGCCAACCGATACTGGCAGCGCTCGAAAAACTGATGTTCGAGGCCGACCCTAAGATCAGGCAAACAGTGGTGAATGCTGCCGGGGAGATCGGTAAAACCGACTTCGATAGTGTCCGTCATTTTTTCGATAACGGCCTGTTCGACGATCACCACTCGGTGCGCAATGCGGTTATCGGCTCCATGAAGAAAATGGGGGAGAAGAACCCCGCGCCTGTTTTGGAGTGGTCGCACAAATACCTGCTCCATGACGACAAAGAGATCAGGCGTGAAATTTGTCATGGTCTCGAACTCCGTGGCCGCACGCATCCCGAAGAGATTTTGCCCATGCTAAAGGATTTGCAGCATGATAAAACCAAACGGGTAAGGTGGACCCTGGTGCACGTCATTGGCCAGGTAGCCTACAAAAAAGGCTGCCTCGAAAAAGTTATGGCCGACATCATAACCTGGGACAACAAAGCCCTGGTAAAAGATGCCATTGCCGAGATTATAGATGTGCACCACCGCTACCGCAATTTCTCGTTTTATACCCAGCAAGAGGCCATAGCGTATATTGAGCCGTTCCTGCGGCAATTGAAATATCAGGATTAGCCTAATTGCCACTTTGAATTTTATATTTGCCTGCGTAACCAGTTACCGATTATGATGCTGCTCCTGTTCTAGGCTATCGATATTGTAGCCGTGGTATTCAGCCAGAGGAAGGTGTATAAGCTGGTATAAGCGGCTGCGGGAGCGGCTTGGGAGGGATAGATTGAATAGTTAAGATTTCACGGTAATTTAAGTGTTGTCGTTATTCTAATCTTATTTATTTGCACTTAGGGTTTTTTGACAAAAATATTTTTGCTAAAAATTTTGACAAATAAATTTTTGTTTACCACTGGTCGAAGTTATACCGTTTAAAAGCAAGCCTTTTCAAACATTTTTGTATGTTTGATATCTGGTAGGTAGTAAGCCCGTTTTTACTTCATGCTGAAGTTTGGGATGCTACCTGCTTTTTTATTTTTTGCTCTGCTCTTCTTGATATAGGTGCCTCAGTTGTTGTTTCCTGAAAACGGTGCTTTTTTTGTTTATTTATTTTGTGATCTTCCTTTAATTTCTGGTCGTTTTCCTTTTGTTTTTTAGCTGACCTCTCTTTGTTTTTTTCATCAGTTTCTGCACAGAAAACATTCTTATTTATTAGAATACCATAAATAATCCTCAGTAATTTGTGCATAACGACACCCATAGCCTGGTAATGTTTCATACCCTTTGCTCGGAACCTGGCATATACCTGTTTCAATAACGGGTTATACCGTATCGATGCCAGTGCTGCCATGTATAGCACCCCTCTTATGTCGCTACGTCCTTTTTTACTCATATGATTACCCCACATTCCATCCCCGCTTTGTTTGTAAGTTGGGTGAACACCAAAGAACGAAGCCATTTTCTTCGAGGTCTCAAAGCGATCTACATTTTCTATTTCAAGCGCGATGGCAACGGCACTATCTATACCAACACCAGGTATGCTGCTTATCAATATTACTTCTGGCGTATCCTTAAAAATATCTGCCAGGTATTCTTTTTCCTCATGTATTAAAGCTGCCTTATGCAGTATTTCTTTGGCCGTTGCTGTTATAACATGGCTGATTTGTGTACTGATATTCTGTTCACTTGCCTTTGCCTTATTAATTATTGCCATTGCCTTGTCTACGCTAATGTTTCTTATAGCCGAAAGCTTTGCCACGCCTGCTTTTACGACAATTTTTGCTGTAGGGTATTTTGTCAGCATTGTTAGTAACCAAACAGGAACTCCATGCCTGCAATAAACCATCATTTCGCTAAAATGCTGATACAATAATTTCTCAAACTGGTTATTCAATTGTACCTTTTGCTTTATAAGCATCTTTATATAGGTACTGTGCTGTCTGCCCTCTTTAAATGCTTCGTTACCTGCCATCGCATTATTTCCATAGTCAACTTTTTCAGGGAATTTGAACAAATAGGATGCAATATTCTCAGCGCTTACTGCATCTGTAATTGTACGCTTTAATGATGCATCACTAACTGCCTTTACTCCTTTAGGGTTAATCCGGCATACAAATACCTTGTTCTCTTTCGGAACCGATTTCAGATATCCGTACCAGTTGTTTTCATAGCCTCCTGTACTTTCAACACCGCAATACAATTCTTCAATTCCTTGTTTCTGCCATTTAACAATCAGTCCTTTTAACATTTGTCGGCCCTCTTTGTTATCCTGCAATTGAAAGCCATCTTCCAAGATCTGGCTTTCGTTATTTAGCAATAGGAAATCTGCATATCCTTTGCTGACATCAATACCGAGATACCCTTTTTTGTTCATAACCTTTTTTTAGAATGATAAAATACCAAGCTCCGTTCAGGCTTATCAACAATGCGGCATCCAGTGCCAAGTTATACCTCGAACTCAACTTGATGAAGGAGAAACTTCGACTCGGTATCATGTACCAGCGTCCCCCCTCTCCTTATCATCAAAGTTGGTAATTTTATCCTACCTTATTTGATAGGTTTTTTCAAAAGAACAAACATATAAGCGTCTCCCTTGGTCCTAATATGTTGAAGTGTCCCACTTCCGAATCCCGTTCCCGCCCCGCGTTCTTCCGGATTCATAAAGCTGAGAAATTCAGCAACAAAGTGATTACAACCCATTGTTGCAAATTATTGAATATCAGCATTTTGAAATCGGGTTGTATACAATGTTCCAAAGGGCATCCGGAAGTGTTCATGAAACTCCGTC
>CAIUZK010000013.1 GCA_903903635.1 uncultured Bacteroidota bacterium | reverse complement strand
GAACACCAACAGCGGCGGAAACCAATTATTGAACATATTATTTCTTGACAACTCCTAAGTTGAATTAGCCGATTTTGCTAAGCCTGAATACCTGTGTTTTTATGTATCTGGTAATACTGGTAATACCAACTATAAGTGCGGCGTTTAATAAGCAAAAAAAATGCTTCTTGTTTAGTTTTTTAACGAAAAACAAGCTTTTTTTTACCGTTTAGAAACTTTTTCGACCGTTTAGAAACTTTATTACCTATGAACTGGCCCGTTAAGTAATTTGTGAGAGATTTTATTTAATTTCTTTTAAACATCTCCTTATGAAAAAAAGTACACAAAAAATTTCCGTCTGTTTTTCGATGTTTTTCAGCAAAAAAACACATTATTTATGGTTCAGGATTATTCTGGTTCTTTTACTTTGTTTGCCGGTAACGAAAGGATATGGGAATCATAAACCGCGGTTTACACATGGACATTCCTATAGTGTTACAGCCTATGGGGCAATTTTTAGTATAGATCCACTACTTGCTATAATAGATACTGATGTCTCACAGTGGGAACACTGGAGTTTTATAACTGTTCCTGCTCATGGTTACATCATGAATTATGATGAATATGAACCTTCGACTGGTGGTATTGTATCTCCACTCTCATTAGGCTATTTACTAACCATCGGATATACTGGAAGTGATTCATTTACAATGAGAGTTACCGATGGTATTGACTATGACACAATAACCATTCATGTTACCATTAGCCCGCCAACATGTACACCTATCATTTCTACATTAGTTGGTGTTCCTGGATTACTGGATTCAATATCTTTGTTTACACCATCTTACCCTTATATTATGGGAGTTGGAGGATATGGTGGAGATGGAGGCCCATCTACTGCAGCCCATTGCGAGCGGCCTACTGGTTTAATAACAGACGATATTGGAAATGTGTATATGGCACAGGAAGGTATTATTTAAAAAATTGATACAAGTGGAATTATAAGGAGAATAGCAGGTAATGGAATTATTGGTTATTCAGGAGATGGAGGTCCTGCAACATCGGCAAGTATTTATGTTATTAGTAATCTGGTTATTGATGGTATTGGAAATTTATATTTTTCACAGGGTGGTGTCGGTCTCAGAAAAATAGATACAGCAGGAATTATTACCACGATTCCTTCGAGCGTAGGTGCAGCCGGTGGTGATTTTTTAGGTTGTGATGTTGCCGGAAATATTTTCTTTCGGGACAATGTTTTATATACTATTAAAAAAATGGATGTTTCAGGTGTTATTACCACAATTGCAGGTACAGGTACTGGTGTTTCTGGATATTCAGGAGATGGCGGTCCGGCAACTGCAGCCCAGGTTGGGTATGGTTGGGGTATAGCTTGTGATAGATACGGGAATGTATATTTCGAAAATTATGGTATAGTTAGAAAGATAGATTCAAATGGGATAATTACCAGATTTGCAGGTAATGGTTCCTATGGTTCCTCCTATGATTATACAGGTGAAGGCGGACCAGCTACCGATGCAAATATAGGAGGTTCTCTAAACCTTTCTACAGATTATGAAGGAAATTTATATATGGCTGAAGATTGGACTGGAATTGTTCAAAAAGTTGATTTATCGGGAATTATTACTACTGTGGCTGGTAATATGGAACTATTAAATTTGTTTATTGTATATGTATATTTACCTTATTTTACGCCATTTGGATGTGGAGATGGTGGTCCGGCAACTAGTGCAGGTACTGACTATCTTACATGCATAGCAGCAGGAAAAGAAGGTAAAATCTATATCGGACAGGAAAATCAACCTTGTGTCAGGGTAGTTACACCGCCGGTAGCACCGGTACATGGCACTGCAGTAGTGTGTGCAGGCGGTACAGTAACCTTTACCAATAGCACAGCAGGTGGTACCTGGACCAGCAGCAATACATCGGTGGCAACAGTTGGTTTGTCCTCCGGTTTAGTTTCGGGGATAGCATCTGGCAGTGCGGTTATTACCTATACCAGCGGTTCGGGATGTACTGCCACCAAGACAGTTACTGTTACAGCAGGTGCGGCATCCATTACCGGCACTGCTACTTTATGTACAGGTGATACAGCCACACTCAGCGATGCTACATCTGGAGGTACATGGACATCAGGCTCAACAGGAGTGGCTACAGTCGGTTCTTCCTCTGGCCTGGTTACAAGTGTTTCGGGCGGTACAGCGGTAATAAGTTATACGCTGGGAACAGGTTGCTCAGCCACTAAGACTGTTACAGTAAATGCACCGCCATCGGCCATAACAGGTACAGCTACAGTGTGTGCAGGTTTAAATACAACACTCAGCGATGCTACAACAGGCGGTTCATGGTCATCGGGATCAACCGGAGTAGCTACAGTAGGTTCATCATCGGGTACTGTTACCGGCGTTTCGGCAGGAACAGCCACCATAACATATACAACCGGATCAGGTTGTTATGTAACGCAGGCTGTAACCGTTAATGCTTTGCCGGCTTCCATTACCGGCACCATGACTGTATTCCTTTTTGCGACCACAACCTTGAGCGATGGTAGCGGGGGCGGAAGCTGGAGCAGCAGCAATACGGCTATTGCTTCTGTTGGTTCATCTACAGGCGTGGTTACCGGCGTATCGGCAGGCACAGCAACGATTACGTATACATTGGCCACCGGCTGTATAGCCACCGCAACAATAACGGTTTCCGGAATACCCGCGCCCATATCGGGAATGGCGAGTGTGT